>CANEHP010000156.1 GCA_947427325.1 uncultured Clostridia bacterium
CATAGTAAGTGCTACCGCTAAATTGCACTGTTGCATTTACTTTGAGAATTTACGGTGTTTTCCTTTCCTATATTTAAATTTTCATTGGGCGGCTTAACGTTGACGATAACGTTTTCAATCTCAAACAGCAGGATTTCGTCCTCAAGGCTGTCAAAATCGACCTTCGCGCCCTTTGGCGGAAAATGGGGGACCTCTTGCATGAAAGCTTCAAGCTTTCGGAGACGGGGGGTGGTAATGAATAACATGGTTCTACTCCTTTTGCTACAATAAAATTACGGAGACCATGCGGTAGCCAATCGCAATGTATCCGCGCTTGTTGTTTAGGCTACAATAAGAGGGTAATAGGTCTGACGACACTCCTTTTGGACTTTCACGTCCGTCTAAGAAACAGTCAGCCATCCTCTTGTTGCAGCGTTCGATTAGAGCAGGTAGTTCCGCTCATTTCCAAGTGCGTTCGCGTACCTCAGCAAATAGAATAGGCAATAAGCAAACGGTGGTCGCCGATTACAAATCCAATTTTAAGGAGTTTTTATAAACGCTATTGGTATTGATGTTTCAAAAGGCAAAAGCACAGTTGCGATTATCCGCCCCTTTGGCGAGATCGTGAAAAAGCCTTTTGATGTTGCGCAAACTTCAAAAGATTTGAATGATTTGGCTGATTTCATTCTGTCTCTCAAAGGCGAATCCCGTGTCGTATTGGAGCATACCGGAAAGTATTCTGCTCCGATTGCGGAAAGTCTTTGCAATGCCGGGATTTTTGTCAGTGTGGTAAATGCGAAGCTGATTTACAATTACGGCAATGATACAATTCGCCGTGACAAAACAGACAAGGTTGACTCCTTGAAAATAGCTTCCTATTGTCTTGACAAATGGGCTAAGCTATCACCATACACACCCGGAAACAATATTCGCAAGATCATCAAAATTTACAACCGTCAGCTTAGCGAATACACCAAAATCAAAACTATGCTGAAAAATAACCTTATTTCGCTTCTCGATCAAACCTTTCCCGGTGCAAACGAGTTGTTTTCAAGCCCTGCCAGACAGTCTGACGGTCACGAAAAGTGGATCGACTTTGTCGCCGATTTTTGGCATTGCGAGTGCATTGCTTCGCTTTCCGAGAAAGCTTTCACAGAAAAGTATAAAAAGTGGTGCTACAAAAAAGGCTATCACTTTTCCGTTCAGAAAGCTGAAGATATTTACACTGCGTCCACAGGTCATTTCAGCACATTGCCGAAAAACGATTATACCAAATCGCTCATTATCAGCACAGTTTCTCAACTCAACAAGCTTTGTGAAACGGTTTCGGTTATCAAGTCAGAGATGGAAAAACTTGCGTCTGAGCTGCCCGAATATGAAACGGTTATCGCAATGCACGGTGTAGGTAAAACCCTTGCGCCTCAACTGATTGCTGAAATCGGCGATATTCGCAGCTTTCCAAAACGCTCATCTCTTGCACGTTTTGCCGGAATTGAACCTCCGGAAAATCAATCCGGCAGCTACAATCAACATTCGCGGCGCATTTCCAAACAAGGCTCGCCGCATCTCAGAAGAGCATTGTTTCAAGTGATGTGCTGCGTTTTGCAATTAAAACACACTGATGAACCTATTTTTCAGTTCCTTGACCGCAAACGTGCCGAGGGTAAACCATACAAGGTCTATATGATTGCCGGAGCGAATAAATTTCTTCGCATTTACTACGCCCGTGTCAAGGAGTGCATTGATATATTGGGGGCAAAATGATTAAGTGTTCTACAAACCGGTAATACTAATTTTGTCTGCCGGCAGGATAGGGCTACGCAGGAGTGCGACCCGAGCGGCTCGGCAGATGCGCAACCCCGATTTGGAAGAACCGCCGCCCGCATTTGCTGATACGGCTTAAAGCCAACTTATATCAGCTTGGGAGCGGTTTTTTCTTTGCCCAAAATCGGGATGTGCCGTAATGCGATAAACTCCGACGCGAAGCGTCGCTTTTGCGATTTTGCTACGGGTCTGTTTTGTTGTGCCTGTTTTTCATTCTTTTTTGCTCCATTATTTTCCTGTTTCTTTTTTCATTTTTGGTATTGACTTTTATTAGCAGGTTTCTTTGAAATAAAAAACCGTAAGCGGTTTCTGTATGCTCACAGGCTTTGTTGATAATGTATAAAAAACGAGGTAAAAATTTTATATGTCAGGGTTCGAAGCATCTCAAAATCTTTTTGGTAACAACTCTGTGCAATAAAAAAAGCCTGTGATTAACTTCTCGGATTAGAGAAATCGGTCACAGACATACTGTACAATCTATACAAAACGGAATTGGAAAATTTTGTAAATATTTTTTACGGGGGAGTTCGAATCCATTTTTTAGTCGAAAAAAAACTACGGAATCGCAATCCTGTTTTTCACAAGATTTATGCCCACAAATGGCTTTGTACAGCCGTTTGTGGGCGTAATATCTTTTTGGTCACAAAAAGATGGTGCGGATAACAGGAGTTGAACCTGCACCCTCTTGCGAGGACTGGCACCTGAAGCCAGCGCGTCTGCCTATTCCGCCATATCCGCAATATAATGATCTGAAATTTTCACACGGCTCAAATCCAAAACCGAGGTGGACTTTTTTCAAGTAACTCCACATATATCAAAAAGTCCAACCTTTCAATAACTATAAATTTTAAATGCGCTGTCGCAACATAGCCCGAAGGCAAGGCATCTGCCGATTCAGCTGTATTCACATATTAATAACATATAATTGCAACAATTAAATTATACTACAGTATTTAACATTTGTCAACACATATATAAAAGTTTTCATAAAGTAATCCTGTGTTGTCAATAGATGTGAACCGCAATATAAAAAATAACTTAAAAATAAGGAAGTATTGACATGAGGACAAGCAAAAATAGTTTGTCTGAAAAAAGAAATAAAATTGGTGCTGCCGATAATGTAAGTCAGCAAAAGAACGGAAGATATTCAGGATAAACTGAAAATATCGATTTTAGCGACAATCGAACAAATATAAGAAAAGGGAAAACCAACGGTGTTTTCCCCAAAGTTAAGATCATAGCCTTAAAATCGAGGCTTTAGCCCGATTTTCGGCAAGCTGAAAAAATCAGCATTTTCTCGCTTAAAAAACGAGTTATTCTCAAAAAATGCGTTATTGCTTTACAGGACAATTCCTGATACAATAACCTTAGACAAAAAAGTCTAAGGCAAGGCAGCTGCTGATTTTCGTAAAGGAGAATTGTTTCGTAAAGGAGAATTGTCATGAATTATATAGGCAAAAAAATAAAAGAGCTGAGACTGAAAAAAGATATGACGCAGGAAAAGCTTGCGGATAGGCTTGGTATTGCCTATCAGACGGTTTCAAAGTGGGAAACGGGAATAACAAGTCCCGACCTGTCCCTTATTGTTCCTTTGGCAAGGCTGTTTCGTGTGACCACCGATGAATTGTTCTGTTACAGCGAAAGCGCAGACGATCTTTTAAAGGAAAAGCTGGAAAACGAATATGAGCAAACATGGCAAAGCGGAGATTTAAAACGGCGCTTTGAAATTTCGGAGCAGGCGGTAAAGGAATTTCCCGATGATATGGAGTGGCTCGACCGTCTTGCATGGGCTCAGGCGATGAGATCCTATGAGTGCGAGGACGACGCCGAATATATCAGTGAGCAGGAGGAAGCGATCAAGAAATTTGCAGCCGTAATAGATAATACTTCTGACGGCGAAGTAAGATCAAGCTCAATCCTTGGAATAGTGCAGTATTTATCTTGCAGAGGAAGAAACGATGAAGCAAAAGCGTATGCAGAGCTGTACCCCGAATCCGACTCTGTAAGAAAAGACGACGTTATGCTTAATTGTCTTTGCGGCGAAGAAAAAGAGATCCATTATCAAAAAATGCTGGATAAAAGACTGCTTGATCTGCTGAATCTGATAGGGAGAAACAGCCGGCTTGCCTGTGAGGCACAGCAGGAAATACTGAAAGTTATGATGCCCGATGAAAACTATGCTTATTACAACTGCATTTTATCGGATAACTTCTTTATGCAGGCAAGATTTAAGGTGAATGAAAAAGATTTTGAAGGCGCAGTGGAAATGCTGAAAAAGTCTCTTTATTATGCAGAGGAATATGACAAATGCGTAAGCGCCGATGTTGTGACTTACACAGGTCCGTTTTTTTCAAAGCTGCAAGTGAATACCTCCGAAATATGCAAAACGGGAACAGCCACACGGAAGGAGGAAATAAAGGAAAGGCTTATGAAGAACCCTTGTTTTGAACCCTTGAGAAGCAGGGAGGATTTTAAAAGCTTATTCTGAAGGCTGTTAGCGCCTTATACTATTTCTTAATCAGATTGTAGACAAATTTGCGAAAAGGCTGCGTTTAGTGTGAGCAAGGCAGACCGGCGAAGCAATAAATGCATATTTTTTGCAAAGTTGTCTATAAGATGATTAAGGATTAGCATTGTATAAAATCAACATAAAAACAGCGCCGCGCAAAATCGTTTTACATTATTGTGCGGCGTCGTATTTAGTTTTGGGAAAAATTTTTTCTTAACCGCTTGACATTAAACCTTACTTAAGGCTTATAATATGCACATAAGGCGCCTTATACTAAATTTCGACAGAAATCAGTACTAATTAAAAACTATAAGAGGAGAACAGTCAATGAAAATCGGAGAATTTGCCAAAGTCTGCAATATACCCGTTTCCGTTCTGCGCTTTTATGACAGCTGCGGATTGCTTAAGCCTGCCTATACCGATCCCTTTACAGGCTACAGATATTATTCGGAAAGTCAAATCAACATATGCGGCAGTATAAACGAGCTTAAAACCGCTGATTTTTCCCTTGCGGAAATAAAACGGATTATTTCGGGGGATATGTCGGCTGAGGAAATAAATTCGATATTTGAAAGCAAAAAAGAACATCTGAATGAAGCTCTCCGACATCTTGATGAAATCCAAGGCTGTATATCGGGAGGTAACTTTATGGCAGCAGAAGAAATAAAGCTTATGCACGAAAACGTTAATATTCCTTTTGAAAACGACGAAAGAGTGATCGGACGATGGGAGATAATCGGTGAATATGACAGCAGGACGGAGTTTGACCTTAGCGGGGAACTTTCCGAAGACGAATCCGACGGACAAAGGCGGTACATTTATTTTTTGCCGGAAGGCAAGCGGTTCTGGCTCTATTCATGGACTAAAGGTAAACTGCTGTTTGATAACGGCAAGATTTCCTTTGTCAACGACTACACCATCGAAAAATATGACCGTGGGCTGTATATGTTTGTGAGGTTCAAGTCATATGATTATCTGCAAAGCGGCAGAACGACCCTTTTGGTGCTTCGTCAGTGCGATAACGTTCATTATACGGAAAACGATATCGCTAAAAAGGATAATATCGATATGCCCTTTGTAACCGATGAAAAT
>CANEHP010000157.1 GCA_947427325.1 uncultured Clostridia bacterium
TTGCCCAAAGCCGACGCAAGGAGGCGTCGGCATCAAAGCAAATGACGAAACGAAGTAGGCGGCAAAATTTGCCGAAAAGATGCGTGCCAATTTCTATGAGAACAAGTTCTGAACACACTCAAGGCTCATTAAAAGGAGGAATGACAAGGAATGTATTTAGCGCTTTACAGAAAATACCGACCCGTTACATTCGACGATGTTATTTCCCAGGAGCATATTACAACTACCCTTAAAAATCAGATTTCAACGGGACAGATCGCCCACGCCTATCTTTTCACAGGCACAAGGGGAACGGGAAAAACCTCCTGCGCCAAAATTATGGCAAAGGCGGTAAACTGCCTTTCTCCCAAAAACGGCAGCCCCTGCGGAGAATGCGCCTCCTGCAAGGCTATTGAAGAAGGCTCGACGGATATAATCGAAATAGACGCTGCGTCAAACAACGGAGTGGACAACATCCGGCAAATCCGTGACGAGGTAATTTACACACCCATTGACTGCAAGTACAAAGTATATATTATAGACGAGGTTCATATGCTTTCGGCGGGAGCGTTTAACGCACTGCTCAAAACCCTGGAAGAACCCCCCTCCCATGTTATTTTTATTTTGGCAACCACCGAGTACTATAAAGTCCCCGCCACGATTCTTTCAAGATGTCAGCAGTTTTTGTTTTCAAAGATAGATTCTGTACAATCCGCAAACAGATTGCTTGAAATCGCACAAAAGGAAGAATTGACCCTTGAGCCTGAGGCGGCGGAGCTTATCGCAAGGCTTTCGGACGGCGCCATGAGAGACGCCCTCTCGCTTTTGGATCAGTGCGTTTCCGTTTCCCGCAATATTGATGAGGAGTTGGTAAGACAATGCAGCGGCGCAGCGGAAAGCGAATATCTTTTTGCGGTTTCGAGAGCCGCTCTTGACAAAAATCCCGCTGCCGCCCTAAAGGTTTTGGACGGACTTATTGTTAAAGGAAAGGATATAAGCCGCTTTATTGAAGAGCTTACCGCCCATTACCGCAATTTAATGCTGGAAAAAACCGTAGGGGAGGAGCTTATAAAGGCTTCGGACTCGGAGCTTTCACAGTACCGCAGTCAGTGCGGGGAATATTCCGTCCGAGAAATAATGCGCCATATCGACCTTATATCCGACAGCCTGGATAACATCAACCGAATGAAGCAGACGGGACAAGCCCGACTTTTGGCGGAGCAGCTTTTAATAAGGCTTACCTCCCCTAAGCTCGCAAACGATGCGTCGGCGCTTGCCTCCCGCATAGAAGCTTTGGAAAACAGACTTGACAGCTTAGCCCTTGGCGAAGGCTCTGTCATAAAGCCGAATAAGGCTTCGGACAGGGACGGCAGTTATGCTCAAACCGGTAAAAAACCCGCCGATAATGCGGAGAAGCAAGCAGAGACTTTATTAAACGGGAAAACAGATCAAGCCGATACAGCCCGCACGGTTTCAATGGAAAACGCAAAAGACAAAGCCAATATGCCGACAGAGGGGACAGACAGCTCCCCCGCCAAGGAGGGACAGGTTTATTACGCCCATCAATCGGAAACCAAGACGGGGCATATCTTAGCAGCTTATGAGGATGAAATCCCCTTGCCCCCTCCTCCCCCCGAGGAAGCCTTTGACGGCGGTTACGGTTATGCCGATGAAATCCCCCGAGCCGTCCCCTTTAAATCAAAAACCGACGGCGGCAATGAAAAACCCGCCGTAAAGCAGTCCCTTTCGGAAGCGGCTGAAAAATCAAAGGCAAAATCAGCGTCGAATGATACGTCAAATGATACAGGGATCAAGTCGGATAAAGCGGAGATCAAAGCAAAAACAGACCGGTCTATTCCGGAAATTGACTTTGCTCTGCCGCAAAACGTCGGTCCTTTGCCCCAATGGCAGGAAATTATTTCGGGAATGGCGGTAAGAATAAGAGGGCTGCTGAAAAGCTCGCAGGCTTATCTTTACGACGGAAAAATCTATATTTCAGCCACCGCCTCCTCCGAAAATGTTTTAAAGGACGGGACAAAGGCGGAAGCGCTGCGGCAGCGTGTCAAAGACGTTCTCGGCGGTGAAATGGAAATGTTTGTTTTAAAAGCCGCCCCTGCCGTGCAGACGGAGCAGGCGGATCTGATCTCGCCTTTTTTGGAAAAAGCCAAGGCGTTGGGAGTAAATGTTACTGTAAAATAGGAACTTGTTCTCATAGGAATGGTGCGCAGATTTTCGAGCAAATTTTGTCGAGGACAAGGAAAAATTCCGCAGGAATACTCGTGTATTTTAAGGAATTTTGACGCAGTCATCGGCAAAATTTGCCGAAAAGATGCGTGCCAATTTCTATGAGAACAAGTTTTAGGCAAAAATAATTAGAGCGTGTTTTCACAAAATTTGCCGAAGGGTCACAGGCAGTATCTTGTGAAAACAGATTCCAAACAAAAAGGAGATACATTTATGAAAGCAAGATTACCTCAGGAATATCAGGCAAAGGGTGCGTCAAATATGAATCAAATGATTCAAAAGGCGCACAAAATGCAGGAGGATATCGAAAAAATTCAAGAGCAGCTTAACGAAACCGACTTTACCGTTACCGCAGGGGGCGGAATGATTGAGCTTACCATGACGGGCGGCAGAAAGCTGAAATCCGTCAAGCTTAACCCCGACTGCATCGACAGGGAAAATCCCGAGGATTTGGAGGATATAATTATTGCAGGCGTTAATGCAATGCTTGAAAAAGTAGAGGAAGAAACTACCAAGGAAATGGAAAAGGCAACAGGCGGTCTGTCTATGCCCGGTTTGTTCTGATATGGCGGAGTATAGTCCTTTGCCGCTTCTTCTGGTGTCGGAACAGCTGGCAAAGCTTCCCGGAATCGGCATAAAAAGTGCGGGAAGATTAGCCTATCACATTCTCAATATGCCTGTGGAACAGGTGGAGGAATTTTCCGAAACAATTTTAAAGGCAAGAAAATCGGTGAATTTCTGCAAGTGCTGCCAAAATTTTACCGAAAGAGAGATATGCTCTATCTGCTCCGATGAACAGCGGAACAAAAAAATAATATGCGTGGTGGAATCCCCCAAGGATGTAGCCGCCTTTGAGCGCTCGGGGGGCTTTGAGGGAGTGTATCATGTACTTCACGGTCTGCTGTCCCCCGCCGATAACATTTCCCCCGAGGACATACGTATAAAAGAGCTTATGAGCAGGCTGGGAGGCGATGCGGACGAGGTGATTATGGCTACCAATCCCACTATTGAGGGCGAAACAACCGCTTCCTATATCAGCCGCTTAATAAAGCCCCTGGGCGTAAAGGTGACAAGGCTCGCCTACGGACTCCCTGCGGGCAGCACTCTTGAATACGCCGATGAAGTAACGCTTCAGAGAGCGCTGGAAAACAGGAATGAGCTTTAATAAACAACCCCAATTCCCCGCCTTTTGCTGTAAGCAATTTGAAGAAAAAACAAATCGATCACAAACATTTTTGGAAAGGAAAACCACTATGGCTAAGATTTACTCCGAACCCTCCCACACCTTCGGCGAATACCTTTTAGTTCCGGGATACAGCTCGGATAAATGTATTCCCGCCAATGTATCCTTAAAAACCCCTTTGGTAAAATACAAAAAGGGGGAAGAACCTGCTATCTCCATGAATATCCCCCTTGTGTCCGCAATTATGCAATCGGTTTCAGACGATAAAATGGCGGTAGCTCTTGCCAAGGAGGGCGGAGTAAGCTTTATCTACGGCTCACAGTCCGTTGAATCGGAAGCGGAAATGGTTAAAAAGGTTAAGACCTACAAGGCGGGCTATGTAAGAAGCGACAGCAATTTAAGCCCCGAAATGACCTTGCGGGACGTACTTAACCTTAAGGAAAAAACAGGACATTCCACCATGTCCGTTACCGAGGACGGCACCTCGGATACAAAAATGGTGGGCATAGTAACGGGCAGAGATTACCGTGTTTCAAGAATGTCCCCCGATGAAAAGGTAAGCACCTTTATGACCCCCTTTGACAAGCTTATCACCGCTCCCGAGGGCACAACCTTAAAGGAAGCCAATGATATTATATGGGATCACAAGCTTAATTCCCTTCCCATTATCGACAAGGACGGAAAATTGCTTTATTTCGTATTCCGCAAGGACTATGAAAACCACAAAAGCAACCAGAACGAGCTTCTTGACAGCGCAAAGCGTTATGTGGTAGGCGCAGGCATCAATACAAGAGATTATGCCCAAAGAGTTCCCGCCTTGGTGGAAGCAGGGGCGGACGTGCTTTGTATCGACAGCTCCGAGGGATATTCGGAATGGCAAAGGCTCACTATTAACTGGATAAGGGAGCATTACGGCGACTCGGTTAAGGTAGGCGCGGGAAATGTCGTCAGCAAGGAGGGCTTCAGATTCCTTGCAGAATGCGGCGCAGACTTTATAAAGGTCGGTATCGGCGGAGGCTCTATCTGTATCACCCGTGAAACAAAGGGCATAGGCAGAGGACAGGCAACAGCCCTTATCGAAGTGTGTGAAGAGCGTGACCGTTATTATGAGGAAACGGGCATATATATCCCCGTGTGCAGCGACGGCGGCATAGTACATGATTATCACATTACATTGGCGCTTGCCATGGGCGCAGATTTCATTATGTTGGGCAGATATTTCAGCCGCTTTGACGAATCCCCTACAAATAAGGTTCTGCTTAACGGTACTTATGTTAAGGAATATTGGGGCGAAGGCTCTAACCGTGCAAGAAACTGGCAGCGCTACGACCTGGGCGGCGACAAAAAGCTTTCCTTTGAAGAGGGCGTGGACAGCTATGTGCCTTATGCGGGTAGCTTAAAGGATAATGTGACCCGCACCCTTGCAAAGGTAAAATCCACTATGTGCAACTGCGGCTGTCTTACCATTGCGGAATTGCAGGAAAAGGCAGTGCTTACGCTGGTTTCCTCCACAAGCATTATCGAGGGCGGCTCTCATGATGTTATTCTGAAGGACAGGCAGGGGCAGAACTGATAATTGCGGAAATAAATAATACTAATTCTCGTCTAAAAACAGACAAAGATTTGCGAAAATCAGACCGCAAGGATTGTTTATTTTTAGTCGAGAATTAGTATAATAGTATAATATGGAAAACCTCATTCAAACGAATGAGGTTTTGTTTATATATATTAAATATCAACAGGAAACAGGAAATTTTATGTATTAAGGAGAGTCAAAAGGGCGTTTAAAAAGAGAGTTCAAAAAAGCGTTTAAATTGAGCTTAGAGCGTAAATCATCCCGTCTATGTCAATTTCCCTGACGCCGGGATAATATCGGAAGTTTTTATTGGGGGTTTTTAAAAAGCAGTAATCGGAATAGGTTATTTCTCCTGTTTCCTCGTTGGTATCGGGCATATTTTTCCATACGGAAAGTCTGTAGCTTT
>CANEHP010000158.1 GCA_947427325.1 uncultured Clostridia bacterium
TTTCACACTTATTGCAGCTTCTTTGCTACTGTTGCATTTACTTTGAGAATTTACGCCCTTGAAACACCTTCAGCTTGTCAAAAACTTTTTAAACCGGCTTTTGACAAACTGAATAAATCTAAGTATTTTAAAAAAAGAAACAGTAAAAAAGCACCGCAAAAATATTTCCGATTATTCCTTTTATGTATTTTTATTCGGCGGATTTTTCTTTTTTCACCCTTCCGTCGTGTATTTTTCTTGCAAGATAAACTGCGGGAGTGTCAAGCAGGGAGGTGAAAACATAAATAACATAGCTTGACAGGAAGATACTTACCAAAGTGCCGTTATCGTAAGTACCGTAAAAGGCAAAAACGGTAAACAAAAACGTATTCAATAACTGGCTTATAAGAGTGGAGCCGTTGTTTCTGAGCCATAAAAAGCTGCGCTTATTTCCGCATTTCTTTTCGGTAAACGCCCACCACTTGTGATAAAGCCATACATCGAAAATCTGGCTTATAGCATAAACCGACAAGGAGGACAGCATCATTCGGGGAGTTCCCGAAAAGACCTCCTTTATGGCGGGGGAAACCCAATCGCTTTCACCGGGCGCATACAACAGCCAGCTTTGGCTTAACAGCAGGAAAAACGCAGACGCAAATATTCCCAAAAAAACCGCCTTGTTGGCTTCCTTTTTCCCCTCGCACTCAGAAAGGATGTCGGTTACAAGAAATGTTACCGCAAAAAGCACATTTCCCAAGGTTTGCTCCATACCAAAGGCTTTTATCATTATTAAAGCCTCTATATTCGCCAAAATGGTGGCGATTACGGAAACACAGAATAAACCCGCCTTACCGAAAATTTTATAGCCTAAAAGAGCCGCAGCAAATATAAAAATTACAGAGCCTATAAGTAAAAGTTCGTTTATCATATCATTTTTCTCCTTTAATCTCCTACTCCGAAATCGGTGTTGTTAATAAGTATGTCTATTTGGGTATTTTCTTTATATAAAGGGTAAATTTCCTTTAAAAAGACCGTTTTAACATCATTATCGGGTATTACCGAAGAGGTGTTTCTGCACATTATGTTAAGGCAGATACGCTCAAAATACGTAAGCCCGAGCTGTATGTCCTTTTCCATGCTATCGGCGGTTTGTCCCGTTATTCCAAAAAGAAAATTTGCTTCGTCAAAGTCTTCCGATATTACTTTAGGTGATTTTTCGTTTATTCCCTTTTTCAGTATGTTCTCCCTTAGGTCATAATCAAAGGTTTCAAGCCCCAGCTTCATTTTCAGCCGAAAATCGGAGAAGAACGTTCTTAAAGCGGCAATTCTGTTTTTGTATAAATAGTGCGATTCAAAATGTATTACCGAAATATTTTTTTCGCGGCATACATTTTTTATCAGCATTAGGGTATTGCTGTCAAGCTCAAATACCGAACCGCTGTTTATCACCTCCAGCTCTCCGTATTCCCCCGTAACATTGCTCAGAACCTCCCTGTTAAGATTAAAGTTTTCGCTGCCGTTTTTGCTGCTGTCGTGATAATAGTCGCAAAATCTGCACTTTTTATAAACGCAGCCGCTGCCCCGCAGCAAAACAATTTCCCTTTTCCTTTTTTCCGTGATTTTACCGTATCTGTTCATAAAAACAAAAAAGCGCCCTCCAAGGACGCAAAAACAAGGCTGTCGGGGATAAATCAGCCCCGCAGCGGGTTTATATACTTCCTTAGTTTTGATTTAGAGATATTCTCAGGGCAGGATGGTTACGAACTGCCAAAAATCAGTATACTATGTTTGTTTTTAAATGTCAAGAGCTGATGGAAAAAATTTTCAGGATTTAATCGGCGAAGCAATAACAAATTTTTTTGCAATGCTATATTATTCCAAAAAATCGGAATAATAACCTAAAACTGACTAAGAACTTGTTCTCATAGAAATTATTTTAGAGCGTTTTATCCTTTTTGAGATACCGAATTTTGCTTTACAAAATTTTCCCCTTATGATATAATAACAATATAATTCATCAAAGGAAGGTACAATTTATGGAAATTACAAAAGACATCGTTTATGTTGGAGTAAACGACCATAAGGTTGATTTGTTTGAAGGACAGTATGTTGTTCCGAACGGTATGGCTTATAATTCATATATTGTTCTTGACGATAAAATCGCTGTTATGGATACCGTTGACCAGCACTTTACCCATGAGTGGCTGGATAATATCCAGAATGCCTTAAACGGCAGAAAACCCGATTATCTTGTCGTTCAGCATATGGAGCCCGACCATTCCGCCAATATTGCCAATTTTTTAAAGACCTATGCCGAGGCAGTTGTTGTTTCAAGCGCAAAGGCCTTTACGATGATGAAGCAGTTTTTCGGCACTGAATTTGAGGACAGAAGAATTGTGGTTGCCGAGGGCGATACCCTTAATCTCGGCAGGCATATTCTTAATTTTGTAGCCGCTCCCATGGTTCACTGGCCCGAGGTTATCGTTACCTATGACAGCTATGACAAGGTTTTGTTCTCAGCCGACGGCTTCGGCAAGTTCGGAGCGTTGGATGTTGATGAGGATTGGGCTTGTGAGGCCCGCCGCTACTATATCGGTATTGTGGGAAAGTACGGCGCACAGGTGCAGGCTCTGCTTAAAAAAGCCGCAAGTCTTGATATCCGCACTATATGCCCCTTGCACGGACCTGTTTTAAAGGAAAATTTAGGCTATTATCTTGATCTTTACAACACTTGGTCCTCCTACGAGCCTGAAAGCGAAGGCGTTATGATCGCTTATACCTCCATTTACGGTCATACAAAGGCGGCTGTCGATAAATTGGCGGAAAAGCTTCGCATTAACGGATGTCCCAAGGTCGTTGTAACCGATCTTGCACGTGAAGATATGGCAGAGGCAGTTGAGGACGCTTTCCGCTATAATAAGCTTGTTTTGGCCACTACTACCTATAATGCGGGAATATTCCCCTTTATGCGTGAATTTATCGAGCACCTTACCGAAAGAAACTATCAAAACCGCACCGTAGCCTTTATTGAAAACGGCTCCTGGGCGCCTCTTGCCGCAAAGGTTATGAAGGGTATGTTCGAGGGCAGCAAAAAGCTTACCTTTATCGACCCTGTTGTTACCGTAAAATCCGCCCTTAACGAAGAAAGCAGCAGCAAGCTCGATGCGCTTGCAGAAGCTTTAAGCACCGATTATTTGGCAAGAAAGGACGAAACCGCCAACAAAAACGATTTAAGCGCACTGTTTAATATAGGCTACGGCTTATATGTCGTTACCTGCAGCGACGGAAAGAAGGATAACGGACTTATTGTCAATACCGTTACACAAGTGACAAGCACCCCCAATCAAATTGCCGTAACAATCAACAAGGATAACTACTCTCATCATATTATCAAGCAAAGCGGCATTATGAACATTAACTGCCTGTCACAGGACGCTCCCTTCTCCGTATTCCAGCGTTTCGGCTTCCACAGCGGAAGAAGCGTTGACAAGTTTGAGGGCGAAGAGGTTTTCCGTTCGGATAACGGCTTAGTGTTCCTTTCAAAGCACATTAACTCGTTTATGTCATTGAAGGTTGAGCAGTATGTGGACTTAGGAACTCACGGAATGTTCATCTGTTCCGTTACCGAATCAAGAGTTATTTCAAATGCGGAAACCATGACCTACACCTACTATCAGAAAAATGTTAAGCCTAAGCCCGAAACACAGGGCAAAAAGGGCTTCGTCTGCAAAATATGCGGTTATGTATACGAGGGCGACGAGCTTCCAGAGGACTTTGTGTGCCCGCTCTGTAAGCATGGAGCTGCTGATTTTGAGCCTATTGAGTAGGATTTGATTGTTTGCTTCCCAATTTTTATATGTTATGCACTTTTGCTTTTTATACTAATTCTCGTCTAAAAACAGACAAAGATTTGCGAGGATGATTTTTGCAGGACAAGGCGGAGGACGCAGCAAGGCCAACGCCTTGCAAGGACGACAACGCAGTATTGCGAAAATCAGACCGCAAAGATTGTTTTTTTTAGACGAGAATTAGTATTAAGCAGAAGTGCATAATTATATTCGCCTTAATATGCCAAAGCTGTTAAACTTTTAAAAAAATTATCCGATATAATAAATAAGATATATTATCGAAAGGCGGTAAAAAATATGTTGCACTTAGTCGGAGCAGGTTCGGACGTTCATACAGGCAAAACTATGGCGGGGCTTGATAAAACAAAGAAACAAAACGCAGATTCCAAAGCGCTGCAATTCAACAAAAAACAGGGGGTGGACGAAGAAGAGGACAACGCCGCCAAAAAGCTGCAAAGTCAGATAAACACCCTTAGAGATAAGCTTCATGAGCTTTCCGAAAATGAAACCATGGACGCAAAAACCAAGGCGGAGCTTATTCAAAGCACCAAGGAGCAGATAAGCGAGCTTAGCCAACAGCTGAAGCAGCGGCAGCTTGAATTAAGGCAGGAAAAGCTTGAGGAAGAGGAAGAAGCTCAAAAGAACGGCAAGCTGCCCTCCGCCGACGACGCTGTTTCAAAAAATTCGGGAAAATCAAAATATGATTCCTATACAAAAGACGACGAGATCACCCTGATAAATGCGTCGGTTATTTCCGCCTCCAATCAAATGGATTTGGCTAAAAAGCAAAAATACTTTGCCGTTTATAAGGATAATCAAATAAAAATTCTTGAACGGGATATTGAAAGAGACACAAAGCTTATCGAAAGAAAAGCAGTTACCGGTCATGATAAAAAGACCATAGAAAAGACCCTTGAATATAACAGCCGGGCAACGGAGGGCGAAGCTTCCGAAAGAATAAGCGAAACCCTCAAAAAAGCTCGGGAGGAAAACAGCCCTGCACTTGAAAAGGAAATTTCAACGGTACATATTGAGGATATTTGGGAGCTTAAAAGAGGATACGCCGTTGAACAAAAGGAGGAGGGCATTGCAGAGCTTAGGGCTGAAATCAGCGGATTGAGAAAAATGCAGGCAAAGAGCTTGGGCGACGCTAATCATATTATAGACGGCGCTGATGAAGAGACAGAGTCTGAAGAGGAAAAGCTTTTTGACAATGCTGTTGAAAATGTTTCGGATAAAGGCTCGGCGAATAAAGACTATAAAAAATAATAGTTGTGTTGCAAAAGATATGTTCTCTCTTTTGAGAGGATACTAAGAGATGTCTTGCGACTGTGCAGCCGTTGCCAAAGACTTTCCGAAGCCTTTCTTACGGAATTTATTTGATTGCCGCCGAGCTTAAGCTTGTGGGCGGTATGTCATTACGATTTTCGCGTAAATTCTCAAAATAAATGCAACAGTAGCAAAGAAGCTGCAATAAGCGTGAAAAACAGCAGCATTAACTTTAAGAAAAAAGCCAAAAACAATAAAAAAGGAA
>CANEHP010000159.1 GCA_947427325.1 uncultured Clostridia bacterium
TCGACAAAATTTGCTCGAAAATCTGCGCACCATTCCTATGAGAACAAGTTCTTAAAAAAACACAGTTGTTTTGAACAGCTGTGTTTTTATTCTGAGAATATGCTCCAATATATTTTTTTCTTGCAACAAAATAAACTTTATGATATACTGAATTATACAAAAATCTCTTTATCGTATGAAAAGGAAAAAATAAAAATGTACAAAATAATGATAATAGAAGATGACGAAAGCTTAGCCGCAGAAATGAAAAAGCAGATAGAGTCCTGGGGCAACGAGGTAAACTGTGTAAGAGAATTTCGCAATATTATTCCCGCCTTTACAGCTTATGACCCCCATATGGTACTGATGGATATAACCCTGCCCTTTTACAACGGTTATCATTGGTGCAGCGAGATACGGAAAATATCCAATGTGCCTATTATTTTTATTTCCTCGGCGTCGGATAATATGAATATTGTAATGGCAATGAATATGGGCGGCGATGACTTTATTCCAAAACCCATAGATTTAAGCGTAATGATGGCGAAGGTAGGGGCGGTTTTGCGGCGCACATATGATTTGGCGGGAAAAATTCCCGTATTGGAGCACAAGGGGGCAGTTCTTAACTTAAACGACGCTTCTTTAAATTATAACGGACAGCGAATAGAGCTTACAAAAAACGAGTTCAGAATTTTGCAGACGCTGATGGAAAACAAGTGCAAAGCGGTAAGCCGTGATACTTTGATGATAAAGCTGTGGCAGATGGATTCATATGTGGAGGAAAACACCCTTACCGTAAATGTCACAAGGCTGCGTAAAAAGTTAGAGAGCGCAGGCTTAAAGGACTTTATTGTCACTAAGGTGGGGCTTGGATACATTATCGAATAATAAAAAATGACGTCCATGGCTTTGACTTGTCTGTGAAAAGACTTATAATAAGTATTATAATTATATTTTTAAAAAAGAAACACTGCTATCGGGAGGTACTTATGACAATTTTTTACAAATTTGACGGAAAGCTGTATGCCAACATAACAAATCAATGTCCATGCCGCTGTTCCTTTTGTATAAGAAAAAACGGTGACGGCGTAGGCGACAGCGACAGTCTGTGGCTGGAAAAAGAACCGAGCTATGAAGAAATAATATCCGCCTTTGACAGCTTTGACAAGACGGGGCTTGACGAGCTGGTGTTCTGCGGTTATGGCGAACCCATGATGAGAGCTGATATTTTGGTGTCGACAGCCGATTATGTTAAAGAGCATACAAATATGAAAATACGCATTAACACCAACGGGCTTATTGCTTTTATGAATCCTCTTTTTGATATTTCCTCTTTAAAGTACAAAATAGATAAGATTTCCATCAGCTTAAACGCATCAAATCCCGATAAATATTATCAGATAACCAACTCAAAATACGGCTTGCCTTCCTATAACTCTATGCTTAATTTTGCCATAAGGGTTCAGGAGTATGTTCCCGATGTTTCCTTTACTATTGTTGATTATGATCTTGACGAGGAGGAAATCGAAAAATGCAGGGAAAGGGCGGCGGACTGCGGCATTCCTTTAAGAATAAGGCATTATGTCAGCGATAATGTGAAATATGAATAAATTAAAATAATGTTTTGCTGAAAAGCAGAACATTATTTTTGATAACAGCGGCTTTGCAAAAGGATCTACTTGCACATATTAAGCTTTAAAAGATTGCTTTCGTCCTCTGAAAACGTAATCACATTGTAAACAAAAAGCATTTGGTCATAATCCTCTATCGGAGTCATTGTCCTAAAATCGGTGTTAATATATCTTAAATCTATCATAGTAACCTTTTGATATTCCTTTGACAAAAAGGGAACTAAGCAATGCGCATAGCTGTCCTTGATAACAAGCAGCGACCTGTGGGTTTTGGCGTTTGGATTTTCAATAGTGACTAAGGGAGAATTTTGCCCTAAGAACGACGAATACTTATCCTTAACATCAAGAAATTCTCTGAAATACAGGCTGTCATATTCATCGTAATTTACCCTGCCGCTTTTGGTATCATAATCCTTAAAAACAGAAACCTTGACCTGCGGTTCGTTTTCCTTTAACGTATAATAATCAATGACATCGGGAGTTATGCTTGAATCTAAGGTTTTTGAGAACAGTGTTCCACGAAAGCTGTCGGAAGCCTGTTCAATATTAAAATCATCATATACGGAAGCAGTATAGCCCAATTCGTCAGCTGCCGCCCGGTATGCCAGAAAAGCTCCGTAGGAGGTCCAATGATGGTCGGTGCGGTAATAAATGTAGGAGTCTTTATTTTCGTTTAAGGCTGAATAAATATCTATTGTTTTGATACTTTCGTTTAAATCTGAATACAGCTTATCTATAAAATTCTTTTGACTGTCCACTTCGGCAAAGCTTGGAACATTTTCCCCATATATTTCCTGTGCATTTGGGGCTAACATAAAATAGCAAGGAGCTTGCGGATTGTTTTTAACAAAGTTGTTTACTGCGTTAAGGTTTTTGCTGTAAATCTCCCCGTCATATCCTTTCCAAATCTGCATCATCATATTGTTATTAACAAAAACGCCGTTGTTTTCGGTTTTGCCCAATAATTTATCGGCGGTATTTTTAATGGCTATCCATTCTTCTCTGCCGTAAAATCTGTCGGAAAGCCACTCGTCAAAGCCTTCCATAAACTTTTCGTCCTTATAGCTTTCAAAGGACAGCTTGGGAAATGCCGAAAGGTAGCGGTTCTCGTTTTCGGAAAAGGGCTTCGGCTCAGGAGGATTAAATATCAGCGTAAGAATGGGCATTGCCGCCAAAAACAGCGCAAAAAGCGCAATCATAATTATTTTGTAGGGCTTTATTTTATTTGCTTTTAATGATTTTTTCATAATTCACCTTTCAAAACAGGAAAAATAGCTTGCAGCGGAAAATCAGAAGTTAAAGTACAAAAACGGGTTGTAGGTTGCGTCTGCAAGATATGCGGTTGAAAGAATAAGCACTCCGAATTTTGCAAAGGGAGTTGAATAATTTATAAGCTTGGGAGTTTTTTCTCTTGCTCTGTCAAAGAACCTCTTTGACAAATCGGTGCAGCCGAATAGGGCAATTAAAAGAATAATTCCGTAATTTATTAAGAAATACATGCCCTGATTGTCCCAAAGCACACCGTTTCCGCCGAACATAGCTCCCATATATCCAAAGGCAGTGGGCAAATCCGCCGTATCGAAAAGCACCCAGCCCAATATAACCAAAAGCATTGTATATAAATGAGAGAAAAAGGCGGGTATTCTCTCCAAAAGCCTGCTTAAAAACAGCTTTTCCAAAATAATCAATATGCCGTAAAATACGCCCCAAAGGATAAAGTTCCAGCTTGCGCCGTGCCAGATACCTGTAAGCAGCCATACAACGGCCAAATTCATAAGGGTTTTTTTTATGCCTCTTCTGCTGCCGCCCAAGGGGAAGTATACATAGCTTTTAAACCATGAGCCTAAGGTAATATGCCACCTGCGCCAAAACTCGCTTATATTTTTGGACTGATACGGATAATTAAAGTTTTGCGGGAAGTAAAAGCCCATCATTTTACCCAAGCCTATAGCCATATCGGAATAGCCCGAAAAATCAAAGTAAATCTGTAAGGTAAAGGCAATAATTCCCAGCCATGCCGTCAGCGCCGAAAGCTCTCCTGCGGATATCTCCTTAACGGCTGTCCAAAGCATGCCTATGTTATTGGCAATAAGCACCTTTTTTCCCACGCCTGTTATAAAGGTAACAATGCCGCTGTAAATACAGTCTGTATCTATGGTTCTGCTGTCCAGCTCTGCGGCTATATCATCGTATCTTACAATAGGACCTGCCACAATCTGAGGGAACAGAGTAACAAAGGCGGCAAAGGAAATGGGGTTTTTCTGCACCTTCACCTTGCCTAAGTACATATCGATGGTATAGGACATGGATTGGAAGGTGAAAAAGCTTATACCTATCGGAAGCGGTAAAGCATGGGCGGGATCATAGAGGGAAGTGCCGAAAATTCCATCAATGTTCTGCAAAATAAAGCCGCTGTACTTAAACACGCCTAAAAGACCTAAATTCATTACCAAGGAGACAAGCAAGCATATCAGCCTTACAGCTTTTTTATCATTAAATTTGTCGATCAGAAGTCCCGCCGTGTAATCTATAAGTGTGGATATTATCATTATAACCACATACACAGGCTCTCCCCATGCGTAAAACACAAGTCCGCTGATAAGGATAAACAGGTTTTTAAGCCGCTTTGGCGCAAGATAATAGATCAGCAGAACTACGGGGAGAAAAATAAACATAAATGTTAAGCTGGAAAAGACCATATAATAAAATCCTCTTATTCAATTTCCTTTAAAGCATTTTTGTATTCGTCCAATGAATACATACTGTTTAGCACCTCTAACAAGCAGGTTACAGACAGCATTTCTGGAAGGGAGAGCTTTTTCAGCAGCTTTTTCCTTTTTGCCTCGCTGCCTTCTCTGCCCATAAGCATATCATCGTACAGCATAATTCTTGTGATTTCGTCCCTGCGGCTTTTTTCCGTGTTTTCCGAAACTATTCCCGCTTTTTCAAAGGCGTCCTTCAGTATATCGGCACTGATACCCTCTACGCCCAATTTTCCTTCTTTTGAAGGAACGACCTTGCGTTTTTCCTTGCCGAATATATCGGGTATATAAATATTTGTGATTTTGCCCTTTTGTGTACAGCCTCTTATATAATTCCGTATCTTAAAGCCTGCGCTGTCGCTGTCGGTAAGTATTATTATTCCCTGATTTTCCGCCAGCCTGCGTATCAAGGCTGTTTTTTCCTTATCTTTAAATATGGAAAATCCGTTGGTTGTGATTATTAAGCCGTCAATAATCGAGGAAAGCTTTATTTTATCATATTTCCCCTCAACAATAACAGCTTGCTTGACCTTTATCATTATTTGCCCTCATATAATTGTCATAAGCTTTAAAACCGTTTCTTCAAGCAATATCCTGCCGTCGATTTTAACGGATTTAAGCTTGGTATCTGTATCATAAATAATATTTACCGCATTTCTTAAAGCCTTGATATCTGTCGATTTCGCCTGATTATACTTTGTTTGAGCAAAATACAGTCTTGTGCTTGCATATTTGTTGTCGGCAGCCACTTGATTAAAGGAAATATTTGAATTTATTGCGGCTTTATACATATATAATTCCGCATAAGCCGAAGCAAGAGCCGCCAAAATT
>CANEHP010000160.1 GCA_947427325.1 uncultured Clostridia bacterium
CCTTGCAGGCAACAAAATTATGCACGAAAATCTGCATACTGATTTTATGTGAACAAGCTCTGGTGAAGGTGCTGTTTACGCTTTTTAAAATAATAACATTTTTGTTAAAACATTTTTCATAGGTTTTGTTATATCAAAACCCGCCTACGGGCTGATTTGAATTTTTGATTAAAACATTTTTGTGATTTTTTTGAAAGGAGTAAAAAATGGGGATTAAGGAAAGCTTTAAGCGGGGCTCAATGGAGATGCTCATTCTTTGTCTGCTGAGCAAGGAGGATATGTACGGCTATCAGCTGGCGCAGGAGATAAACGCCCGAAGCAACGGAATGCTAAAGGTTACCGAAGGTTCAATGTATCCTCACTTGTATAAGCTGATCGAAAAAAAGTCGATTTCCGATTCCAAAAGGCTTATAGGAAAGCGCAGAACAAGAGTCTATTATCATCTGGAGGATGAGGGCAGACTGCTTTTGGAGAAGTACAGAAAAGACTTTTTAGATGTAAACGACGGAATTATGTGCGTACTTAATTCCTATGACGAGGGCAGGCACTCTTTTATAAGCAAAAGGGTGCAGCATATACATATCGCCGAGGAAGCCGAGGATCAGGCCTGATACGCCTGTAAGGCCTGTTTATACCAATTCTTAGTCCATATCACAGACAGCCCTGCAAAAATCCTGCGCTTATTGCTTCGTCAGTCCGCCTTGCTGTATCGCATATAGCTGCGGCGGCTTTCACCGCACTAATACTAAATCTTAATTAAAATTAGACAAATCCACCTACCGGGACGTCCCTGCTCTGTGTCAGCCCGACTTGAAATATCCGCATATTCCTGCGTCGGGACTTCCTTGATCAGGAACGCCCCGCCCGCCGGCTTTGTCTTATTTTAATTAAGAATTAGTATAAACACAGCCTTTTGTTAATTTATCTGTAATCCGATTATTAACAATATTGAGTTTGAATAAAAAGTATAATTTTAGGTGCAAAAGCTTGCTCGACCTCAAGCCTTTGCACCTTTTAATTTATTTTATGTAGCGCTCTTTTCTGCGGGAAACCATTCCTTATGCCCCTTAGTAACCGTTTCAAAGCCCTTTGGAGACAGCAGCGGCTTTTTCAGCTTTTTTGCGGTTTCCTCCGATACAGCGCCCTTTTCGCAAAATTCCTTTCCCGCAAGAGTTACCGTTTCAAGATACGCCTTTCGCTGTCTTTCCGCCGTTCCCGAAAAGAAAAGCTCCCCTTGGGGACAGAAAATTTTGGCGTACTTCCCTTTCCCGCATATTAAATCAAGCTGCTTAACAAGGGCGGGATACATATTTTCGGCGTCGGCATAGCCGCAGGAGGAAATTATGACCAGCTTTTTTTTCATCATATTTTCGTCACGGAGCTTATGAAAAAGAGTATTTCCTTCGGGATCAAAGCCGCCGCCGTAGGGCAGCATAAATGGCAGACAGCGGTCGGTCACGGCTTTAAGCGCCGAGGGCATACCGAAAAAGTAAAGGGGAAAGCTTTCCACGATAACATCGGCAAGGGACAGCTTCAGCCTCAGCATATCCATATCGTCACGTATAACGCATTGCCCCGCCGTTTTTCCCCAACAGGAAAAGCAGCCCGAACAGGGCTTGATGTCAAGCTTGTTTAAAGCAAGCTCTTCTTTTTCCCAATAATCGGGAAAGCCGTTTACAAAGGCTCTTGATATGTTTAAGGTGTTGCTTTTTTCACCTCTCGGGCTTGCGTTGATAAGTAAAAGCTTCATAATAAACTCCATGCGATTTGAAATTTGCGGAAAAATATGTTATACTTAAAAATGTCTCTACAATAAAAATATCTCTATAATAAAAATATCTCTATAATAAAAATATCTCTGTAAAACACGGTGAAAGGCGGACAAAAAAATGAAATGGGGTCTTGTTTTAGAGGGCGGAGCAAGCCGCACCTACTTTACCTGCGGGGTGCTGGACGGATTTTTGGAGCAGTCCTTGTATTCCGATTATATGATAGGAGTATCTGCGGGAATCTCCTTCGGGGTGAGTTATGTTTCAAGGCAGTATAAAAGAAACTACAATATTATGACAAAATATCAGAACGACAGCCGATATATGGGAGTCCGCCATCTCCTGAACAGGAAAAACCGCAGCTATTACAATCTTGACTTTGTTTTTGAGGAAATACCCAACAGGCTGCTGCCCTTTGATTTTAATGTGTTCGACAACAGAAGCACACAGTGCAAGGCGGTGGTTACAAGACTTGATAACGGCTGTCCCGAATATATGGAAATGCCCAAGGATAGCAGTTTTCAGCTTTTAAGAGCCACCTGCGCTCTTCCGCTGCTGTTTAAGCCTATTGAAATAAACGGCGTAAGGTATATGGACGGAGGGGTTTCCGACTCCCTTCCCTTTAAAAAGGCCTTTGAGGACGGCTGCGACAAAATTATTGCAATTCTGACTCACCCTAAGGGCTATGTAAAGGGCTATGAGTCCGCCACTCCGCTTGTCAAAGCCGCTTACCGCAAATATCCCCGATTTGTGGAAAGCTTTTTGAGCCGTCCCGAAAGATACAACAGATCCCTGTCCGAGCTGGAGGATTTAAGTAAAGAAGGGAAAGCTCTGATTCTTGCTCCAAAGGACACCTACGGAACGGGCAGAACCGAAAGCCGTCCCGAAAAGCTGGTAAAGCTTTATGACGAAGGTCTTGACTGCTTTAAAGAAAATGAAGCGGAGATCAAAGCCTTTATAAATTTATAACCGCCCCTTGATGCTTCCGTTTTCCGGGCGGCATATGTCTGTGGGACTGCGGGCAAAAGTACTCCCTCTGTCGGCGCTTATCGTAAAATCGGACCGCCGTTTGTTAATGAGACAAAAGCCCTGCCGTCCCCTAACTTCTTTTTCAACTTCTTTTTCACGTTATTTTTCACATCATTTTTCACATTCTTTTTCGGCAAGTATTCTTCTCGCTTCTCCGCAAAGATAGAGAGAACCGCAGATAACCTTTAAATCGGCGTTCTGCCCCTCAGCCGCCTTTATTCCCTCGCTTAGCTCCCGTGCCGTAACCGCTTTTTTGCCCATGCTTTTGGCGAGGTCGGCTATTTCTTCCTTATTCACGGCATTTTCGGCAAAAAAATCAACCGCAATAACATAGTCGAACAGCGGTATCAGCAGCTTTAACGAGCCTTTCCAATCCTTTGTGGTCAACATTCCCGTAAGCAGCGTCTTTTTTCCCTTGATCCCTTTTAACAGTTCAGCTAATGCCCCTGCGCCCGAGGGATTGTGTGCGCCGTCTATTATCCAGCCCTCCATCTGCTCTGTTCTTGCGGGAACAGCAGCGGTGAGCAGGGCTTTTTCTATATAGTATTCGGGAATGTTCAGCAAACGCAGCGTCTCTATTGCCGCCGCCGAATTTACCGCTTGATGCTTGCCGCACATTTTTGTTTTAAAGGCTTTTCCCTTATACAAAAACCGAGTGCCGCTTAAATCCGAGGAAATAAGCTTAATATCGTCATTTTTGGGCATTATAAAGGCAGAGTCTTCCATATCCGCCTTATTTTTCAAAACCTCGGCGACCGAGTCATACTGAAAGGGAGAAACCACCGCAGGGCAGCCCTTTTTTATAATCCCCGCCTTATGCTCTGCGATTTCGGCGGGAGTGTTTCCCAAAATTGCGCAGTGGTCCAAATCCACCGTTGTTATTACGGATATTATGGGGGCAACTATGTTGGTGCTGTCCAAAAGCCCCCCTATTCCCGTTTCCAATACGGTGTAATCGCAGCCCTTTGCCCTAAAGCAAAGGAAAGCGGCGGCGTTAAGTATTTCAAACTGGGAGTAATCGGCGCAGCCTGTTTTTTCCGCTCCCTCTTTTGCCAAACTTATATAAAGAGCAAAATCCTCTTTGCTGACGGGCTTATTGTTAATCTGTATTCTCTCTTCGATTACCGTTATATAGGGAGATGTGAATTTGCCCGTATTAAAGCCCGCAAGCCCCAGCGCGGCGGAAACATATTCGCATACGCTGCCCTTGCCGTTGGTGCCCGCAACATGGATAAAGCTAAGCTCCTTTTGGGGATCTCCCAGCACGCTCATCAGCTCCCTGAACCTTGAAAGGCTTGTTACGGGCTTTCCCGATTTGCTGAAGCCGTTTAAATATTCAATACTTTGGGAATAGTTCATACCGTTTTTCTTTCTTGTTTTCTTTTCTAAAACTGTTTTCTTTCCTAAAAATCCTATTTTATAAAATTATTTATTAAATGCGGTCCTTTTGAAAATATGTTTTTCCGGTTATTCGCCCGGTAAGGCGGCGGGCATAGAAACCTTAGAGCGTAAAAAGCCTGCTGTGCTGTCCTGCTCAAAAATAAAATATCTGCTTGCCCTTTTTCCCATACGCTTCGTTGTCGTCCTCGACTTGCGCCGGCAAGCCTTCGTCCTCCGCCTTGCGTATGGAAAAAATTGCTGCGCATCTTATTTCATTTTTGAGCGGGACGCCATACTACTTCATTAAGGCGATAAAGCTTTTTGCCTTGTTTACGGTATTTTTGTCATTTTCATAAGTGAGCAGGGCGGAGGCTTGTCCTATTTCCTGCCACTTTAATTCGGATATCTCGTCCTTTTGGGGGACAAGCTCGTGACTTGTGGGGATAGCCACAAAGTAAACCACCGTTTTTTTGGTATTGCGCTTTGGGGAGTAGGTGACGATCTCGCGAAAACCCGTATCCAAAAGCACGTCAAGCCCCGTTTCTTCCTTGATTTCACGCCGTGCGGTTTCCTCCTCGGTTTCTCCCTCTTCCATATGCCCCTTGGGGAACGACCAATGACCCGATTTAATATTTCTTGCCAGCAAAATCTCCGTATTTCCATGATACTTACGGTACACTATTGCGCCGCAGGATTTTTCATAGTTCATTATTTCACCCTTTCCGAAAATATAGGGCAAAGAGCGGCAGCCGCCGAGATATACTCCGAAAAGGCTGCACAAAAACATATGGCGGTTTCTGCAGGGTATTTTTCCCCAATAACCGCACAAAAAATGCTCATTGCGTAATTGTATATAGTATACCATAAAATCATTCAAATGTCACTACCCTGTAAAAATTGGTTTTGATTTACAGGCGGAAATTCGGAAGGCGAAGCCAATGAATTTAGAACTTGTTCTTATAGAAATTGGCACGCATCTTTTCGGCAAATTTTGCCGA
>CANEHP010000161.1 GCA_947427325.1 uncultured Clostridia bacterium
TCTTTTATGTCAAGTATGTTAATCTCTAAAAATGGCTTTTCGTCCATTTTGTTCGTTTCCTCTAAGTCGGTAAAGAAACGATAATACTGTCCATTGGGAAGAATAGCAAACTTCCTTTTTTTGCATCGTTTTTCATTCCCTGAAACTGAGTGCGGTTTTCGGTTTTTCCCGAAATAGCAGCGTCTGAATATGTATCAAGAACGGTATATCCGTTGTTAGCGGCATACAGCATACATTCAGCTACCTGTTGCTCAATGGATTCTTCCTTTTGGTTGTGAGAGGAGAACCTTGCATATATGACTGCCGATGTCGGTGAAGCGGCAAGCTGAGGTTGTTTTTTTCGCATAGTATCACCTCTCTTTCGGTTTTGCAGGCGAGTGCAAATTTAAGTTTCTTCTATCAGATCGTCCGTGTTAAGTTCTTCGGTAGTGTCTGATGTTGTTAAACTTTGCTTTTACTCTTCTGCCAAGCTATCTTTATCGTTTAAGTTATTGCCTTCCCTATAGTGATATATTAGATTTGAAAGATCACGATTGTTTATGCGCAAAAGCAAGCCACAGTATAAAGCGTCTTTTTCACTTTGAGATAAAGTGTGGTCATAGATTTCACCTGATTTTTTGTTTGAAAATCTTAAAATAACGGTTTCTGATTTTCCTACAGATTCAAGAGCATTGTCATAGAAACTGCAGGAGCAATACTCCTCTATTGTATTACCAGAAATTACATTGTCCGTTCGATTATAATTCTTAACAGAAGCAGAATATTCTTTTTTCCCATCAATGCTCAAAGCAATCTCATCAAAAAACAACCATTCATTTTTTCTAAAGCCAACTTTTATGTCAAGATTAGTTCCTTTTAATGAAACGCTAACTGAATTACTGCTACTGATTTCCATAGCCTCGTTGAAAGTTAACTCATACTTATTATCAAATTCATCAAAAAAGATATTCCATTCGCTTTCAAAAGGAATTACTAAATCAATATATTCAAGAATAGTGTAAGCCACATCATCATTCGCTACTTTATTTGTGTTAATGTATGTTTGAACGAGATTTTTAAGCTCAGAATAACGATATGATTTATATAACTCATCGTACAATAATCTGTTTTTCCTATCCGAAAAGAAGTTTGTTGAAGCAGGCTCAGGCTCATCGGCGTGCGTACTTGATGTTGGTTCGGAAACTGTTGTCAAACTCACTTGCATAGATGTTTCTGACGGAGTAATCTCAGAACTCGTTTCACTTTCAAACGTGGTCGAACTTATCATTAGGGAGCTTGTGGATGTTGAAGCGCTTGACATGTTTGTCACGCTACTTTCAGCGGCGTTTCCGCAACCTGCAAGCATCACGCATGCGAATATTGTCGTTGTAATTTTTGATTGATTCATTTGTCATTCCCCTAATGCTATTTTCTTATTGTTAATAAACCCCTTAAACTGCTCATATACATTGCGCTCCAAAGGGCTTATCAAAAACTTATCCCGTTTATAAAGCATGTCCATTCTTTCAGCTCGAATTTGAGCGGCGGTAATTGAAATATTGCACACTTTGGCTATTTCCTCAGCCGTATGAAGATTAAGCCCCCATAAAACACAGGCAGGAGATAATAATCGGCTTGCGAATACATCCGCTTCACTTTCAATCTGCGGTCGATCCTTGTCTATGGTTCTTGCGTTATAACCTTCGCGGGTAGGATGCCCCAGTAAAATGTGACCCAGTTCGTGTGCAACCGTGAAGCGGCAACGCCGAATAGTATTTTCATCATCAAAAACGATAAAGCACTCATTTTCATGCAGAACAGAAGCACCGTTTTCGGACGGACCCAATATATTAACACTGCTGTTTTTTATAATCTTTATACCATAATGCTCTGTAACCTTCTTGAGACTTACAGGCAAACGGCAAACGTTACATTCAACGAGACATTTCCACGCAGCGTCTCTTACGTTTTTATAAATACCATAATTCAATTTTATTCCCCCTTTGGGCTTATTGTGCCCAAAGGGAATATTATTATTTAGTCAATATCACTTTCAGGAGCGTTCCTAAGCTTATCAAGCGTATCATCAGATATTTGAATAATCTGACCTGAGGACGATTCCTCACCTTCTTTTGTACGTGCAACACGATAAGCGTATTTTATATTAGTATCTTTTTCATACTTTTCTAATTCAGAAAGATCGTTTGCATACTCAAAAAGCTTTCGTTTTCTTTCATCGTTTAGGTTACTGTATATATCAATTATTTTTTGCAAATCTTTTTCAACTTCAATGGTAGGTCTATCAGCCCTGCCAAGAAGGCAATCTACAGAACAGTTAAGATAATTTGCAATTTTAGGTAGCACCTCAATACTGGGAGCTGCTCGCCCAGATTTCCAATCGCTAATATTTCCCTCGGAAACGCCAATATTTGCACCTAATTTTTTTTGCGTTATTTTACGCTGTGACATAATTTCAAATAAAATAGGAATCTTCGTTGCCATGTACAAAGCCTCCTTGACAAATTCGAATGTTCGAAGTATAATATATTTAACACGGAAAACCCCGTAAATTTAAACAGCCGGAAAAGGCAGAATAGGAGAAAAAATGGACGATGTAACGGAACTGCTAATGAGCCAACTCGTAAAATTGCGCCAGTACAGTGAAATGAGTACAACAAAGGAAGAATTTTTGCAAATAAACGCATCTATTTGTCATACAATACAGGCGTTTTATTGTTTCAAAAACGCAACTGTGTGTTTTCCGCAAAGTTATAAGCCAATAATCCCAAAATCTTAAAATCCGATTCTTGTGGCAGGGCGACTGGAAGGTTTCGGAACGGCTATTAGCAAAAAGTTAACCTGACTTGTATGTTGAATAAGTCGGCATTTGTTATCGTCAATAAAACCTGTATAACAAATCAGATTTTGACCAATATAGCCAATATCTGTTACACTTATTTGTATTTCTTTGCCGTAATTTGTGAGCTGAAGTCCTAAATCTTGTTCGGAATTAAGCGTGTTTTGAAAATCAATCATTTGATCCTCAAGTACTTTGCAAAATGCCTCTGCTTCGCCCATTGCATAGAGCGGTTTTTGTTTAGAAGCGGATTGAGCTTCCATCATAGCTCTTATTTCGGGAGAATTCATAATCTTTTGCTGTTCCCGAAATAAAGCTTGTTCTTCCTTAGAAGGTATATAGTTATTCATAATAAATCCTTTCAGCCGTCCTTCGGGGCGGCTTTTGTCATTTTTAACAAATATTAGCAATTCAATCTGTGCACACCGAACAAACTTCGAAAATCCGAATATTTTTCCTTGACATATTCGAATTTTCGAATTATAATAAACTTGTCAAGAAAATATGACAACCTTTAACGAGCCAAACAACAGATATATTTTACTTGACAAGTTTATTATATCGTTTTTGGCAGAAATTGTCAATAGAACGAGCAGAAAGGCGGTGAAAAAATGAACGGTTACAAAGAACTGAGAGCGGAGATCAACAAGCAGAAAACCCTCCGAGACATGACCAACATAGACCTTGCCAAAGCTACGGGACTTGCCCTAAGCACTATTAACGGATTTATGAGTGGTAAACGATACAGTGAGTTAGTTGCGAAAAAGATTTGTGAAGTGCTGGATATTCACGAATTTTTTGTGGAACAACCTGCATAACGCAACCGGATTTAAATGTTAAGAGAGAGGTGAAAGGGGGTGAACCCGTTGAACAAACTTATTTTTACTTCTCCGACACGGAGAGAGGCTCGCAAGCGTGAAAAACCGACTATCCGCATAAGCGAGGAAGCCTATGAGCTGGTGGAAGAAATTAGCGCAAAAACAGGGTTAAGCAGCAGTTTTGTTGTCAGTGAAATGGTTAAGTTTGCGGCTGCAAAAGCTGAAATTAAGTACGGAAGCAGCGAGAAACTGTAAGATATAAGTAAGAAAGAAAGGAAGTGAAAAACCAAATGGAAAGCAAAATCAGAGTGCGCATACCGCAAATTACAAGCATTGAAACAGCGTTGCACCTCTATTACAACCGAATAGAGCTTTCGGGAAACGACATAAAAGAGCTGTTCGGCGAAATAAGCAACTGCACTATTGCTAAGCTAAAAAACAAGGCAAGGGAATTGATGAAGGAACGCTCCACGCCAATATGGAATGCACGGAACGTCAATACCGAGGTGGCTTTTGAAGCGTGGGGTCTTAACATTGAAAATCTTGAACGCAGGTATTCAAAAATTCAGAAGCTGGAGGGTAAGAAGTGAAAAAAATCTTGGAAAAAGCAAAAAGACCCCTATGCGGGATGTTCGTTATTATTTGCCTGTTGCTGCTGTTGGGCTGTACAGGCACAGCAGAGTTGGGAGGCGATCTGATTACATATTGTATTCAAGGGGTAACACTGCTTGGGACAGCTATTACAGCCGGGATTGTCGGCGGAATTTTTGGGTAAAAGAAAAACCGCTTGGGTAGCGGTCAAAAAATAAAAATAGTCATAATTAAACCATCTGTATTATAGCAGATTTAGAAAGGATTGTCAAGTGAAAAAAGAAACATATAAAAGCCGTGTCTACACCGATAGACCCGCTTATGCAGACTTTGAAGCACCTGCAAAATTCGAGGCAATCAAAAGTATTATTGCCAAAAGGCTTACACAGCACCCGAAAGCTATATGCTCATATTCGGGCGGTTCAGACAGCGACATAATGATCGACTTGATAGAGAGAACACGGGAAGCCTTTAATCTTCCGCCGATTAAATATGTGTTTTTCAACACAGGTTTAGAAATGAAAGCGACAAAAGACCACGTCAAAGAAACATCGGAAAAATATGGTGTTGAAATTGAAGAGTGCCGTCCGAAAGTCGGCATTGTTCAAGCAGCGAGAAAATACGGCATTCCGTTTGTATCGAAAATAATGTCAGCGGGATTATCGGAGTGGCAGAAAAAGGGTGTACCACTGTCGATTGCGGAAGAGTATGAACAAGTCGAGGACAAGGCGGCAAAGCGAAAGGAGCTGAAAGAGCGTTACCCTAAATGCGAATCCCTTATAAATTTTCTTTGCTGCTGTAACTCTGCAGGAGAACCTCGTCCTAATATTCAGCTCGTGATCAACTCCTCAAAGTATATGCGAGACTTTATCGGTGAGTGTCCGCCCGACTTCCAAATAAGCGCAAAGTGTTGTGATTATTGT
>CANEHP010000162.1 GCA_947427325.1 uncultured Clostridia bacterium
GCTCTGCCTCGATTTTTGTTTTTGGCGGCTTTGCCGCCAAAAACGGCGTCAGCTTTGCTCTCTCGGCTATCGGTATCCAACATAATTCAAAAGTACATTAGGATAATAAAAATTTGCAGTCAAAATTATTGACAATATTCTTAAAAATTTTTATTTATATAAGCTGCCATAATTAGCGCAAGCTCTGTAATCAGCACCCTCCAAATCCTTTGTTCCAAAGGAAGCCCAGGCATGAGGGCGGTATATTCTATCCTCTGAAATATTGTGAAGAGAAACAGGTATACGCAGCATGGAAGCAAGAGTAATCATATCCGCACCTATATGACCGTAAACAAATGCGCCGTGGTTTGCGCCCCAGTTAACCATAACAGAGTAAACATCCTTAAAGCTGTCAGTGCCTGTAAGAATGGGAGTAAACCAGGTTGAAGGCCAGGTTTTATCGGTTCTGTCAAGGAGTATTTTGTTGACATTTTCGGGCAGCTCTATAGTATATCCCTCAACTATATGAATGGCAGGACCTAAGCCCTTGACCAAATTCACTCTTGCGAAGGTGCAGGGCATTACACCCTTTGTAGAATAGCTTGACGAAAATCCGCCCCCTCTAAAATAGCCTAAGTTTGCACAGGGCCAAGTGGTGGCTTTAAGACAAGCGTCAATGTCCTTATCGGTCATATCCCACCAGTTTTTCATACAGTTTTCGCCTTTTTCGTTTATGCAGGCGCCTGTGCCGTCAAGGGCGGCAGCGCCGCTGTTAATAAGATGGATAAAGCCGTTTGAAGCTATGCCATTAGGCCTCCAGCCTGTCACTCTTTCAACTGCCTCAGGCGACCAATATGTCCTTACATCGGCAAAAATAGCGGCTTTTGAAGTTAATTCGTGCAGCAAAAGAAGAGTTACGCCGTTAAGACCGTCATTTTCGGTAGCAAACGGTATAGGCTCACGTTTTCCGTTCCAGTCAAAGGTGGTGTTTAAAATTGCCTCGGTAAAGTCGGCGTTAGGCATAAAATCCGTCCAGTTGCGCTGACCCTGGAAACCGCCCAGGATCGCATTTCTGCCCTTTGCTTCTTCCAACCATCCCATTTCGGCCAGCTTTGGATTGCCCTTCATAATATCCATTACAATGCAGGTCATCTTTGCGATAAACTGCCAATTCTCCTCTTTTTCCTCAGGAGAAAGGACTGTGCGTTGATAGAACATTCCATCGGTGGGGTTAATGTCTATACCCTCCTTGCAGTTAGCCTTTATCCAAGCCAAAGCCTTTTCATACTCGTCCTTATCGTAAATACCAAGCTTTTCGCGGCGGATAATCTCCGTCATATCCACCCACTCGGGGTGCATACCCAAATAGCTTCGGAAAAAGTCCTCGTTGCAGTAAGAGCCGGCAATACCCATAGCCACTGCACCTATATTGACATAGCTCTTGTTTCTGATATCGCCTACAGCCGCCGCACAGCGTGCGAAACGCAGGATTTTATCCTCTGCGTCGTCGGGTATTGTCTTATCATCGGCGTCCTTAACGTCATGTCCGTAAATGGAAAAGCAGGGCATTCCGATTTGAGCATATGCGCTCATAGCCGCAGCCAGGAAAACTGCGCCGGGACGCTCCGTTCCGTTAAAGCCCCATATAGCCTTAATAGTGTTGGGGTTTTCGTCAATTACCGTTGTAACATAGCACCAGCAAGGAGTAACGGTGAGAGTTGCAACAACATTCTCCCTGCTGAATTTTTCGTTGCAGGCTGCGCTTTCGGCAATTCCTCCGATAGTGGTGTCTGCAATAACGCACTCCACAGGCTCGCCGCTTGCATGGCGCACCTTAGAAGTGATAAGCTCCGCAGCGGCCTTTGCCATATTCATGGTTTGTTCTTCAAGACTTTCTCGGATTCCGAACTGCCGTCCGTCAATTACAGGTCTGATGCCGATTTTTGATAGCATATGAGTGTCCTCCCGATAAATAATTTTTGTTTAAATATGTTTAACCAAAATCCCCAAGTATTTCCGCATTTTATATGTCGGAGAAAGCATTGGCAGTCCTTCAGTGTGAAATATTATTCGCAACTTAAACCATAATTGGCAGTGCCGTAAATTTTTATAAATCGCAGCTGTTGTCTTTCCGTATCATTTGAAATAATCCACGCCGCCCTTAAACAAAGGCTGAAGCTTGTTTCCGTCCACATTTACCGCACATCTTGCATCGCTGATACGCTCGCTGTGTCCCATTTTTCCCAAAATCCTTCCGTCGGGAGAGATAATGCCCTCAATAGCATGCATAGAGCCGTTAGGGTTAAATGCCAGATCCATAGTAGGCTTACCCTGCAAATCCACATATTGAGTAGCAACCTGTCCGTTGGCAATAAGCTTTTGAATAACATCCTCGCCTGCCACAAATCTGCCCTCGCCATGAGAAATAGGCACAACATGAGTTTCACCAACCTTGCAGTGCATAAGCCATGGGGATTTATCGGTGCAGACCTTTGTATAAACCATTTGGGATTGATGTCTGCCTATTGTGTTAAATGTAAGAGTAGGATTGTCCTTAGTGAGGGGCATTATCTCGCCAAAAGGCAAAAGCCCCAGCTTTATCAATGCCTGAAAGCCGTTGCAGATACCCAGCATTAAGCCGTCACGCTTGTAAAGCATATCGCTGATGGCGTTCTTAATTCTTGGGTTTCTGAAAAATGCATTGATAAATTTAGCCGATCCTTCGGGTTCGTCGCCGCCGCTGAATCCGCCGGGAACAGCAATTATCTGGCTGCTTTCAATAAGCCTTGCAAAGGCTTCTGCGGATTCCTCCATAGCGGCTGCACTCAGATTTCTTATAACAAAGGTTTCCGACTCGCCGCCGTTTCTGTCAAAAGCGTCCGCCATATCATATTCGCCGTTTGTACCGGGGAATACGGGAATAAGCACCCTTGGCTTAGCGGTTTTGCAGGCAGGAGCGCAAACCAAATCACAGCCCTCTGTGTAACGTATTTCGTCGGGTGCGGGCTGAGCGGGAGTCGTATTTCTGAAAATAGGCTCAAGCTTACTGTTCCATTTATTCTCAAGCTCCGAAATATCAAGAATCACATCACCGCAGTAAATTTTGTATTCGTCGATAGTTTCGCCTATGTGCCTTGCTCCCTCAATTTCACCCTCCGCTTCAATAATAAAGCCGCCGCAGCAGGGATTGAACAATGTATCATCATCTAAATTATCCAATTTAACGCCGATATGATTGCCCAAGGACATTTTAAAGACACCCTCTGCAATGCCGCCTCCCGTAATTGCCCAAACAGAAAGAGCCTTTTTGTCGGCAATAGCTTTTTCGACCACATCATAAACAGCTTTAACGCTTTTAAAATCGGGAAGCTTATTTTCATCATATTTGGGGCAGATATAATAAAGCTTGCTGAAAGGAAGCTTAAACTCCGCACTTATAACGCTGTCAGCCTTAGCGGTTGAAACAGCGAAGGAAACAAGTGTGGGGGGAACGTCTATATTCTCAAAGGTACCGCTCATACTGTCCTTGCCGCCGATTGCGCCGCAGGATAATTCAAGCTGTGCCTTGTACGCTCCCAAAAGCGCCGCAAAAGGCTTGCCCCAGCGGGAAGGATTGTTCTGCGTTCTTTCAAAATACTCCTGGAAGGTGAGCCAGCACTTTTTAGAAGAGCCGCCCGCCGCAACCACCTTTGCGATGCTTTCAATAACTGCCAGCATTGCGCCATGGTAAGGGGACTGTGTGCTGATCTTGGGATCAAAGCCCCAGCCCATAACAGAGGCTGTGTTTGTATTATTGCCCTTAACGGGAATTTTGGCAGCCATAGCCTGAACCGGAGTTTGCTGTGTTCTTCCGCTGAAGGGCATTAACACCGTTGCAGCTCCTATAGTGCTGTCAAAACGCTGTATAAGACCCTTTTGGGAGCAAATATTAAGGTCGCTTACCATTTCCTCCCAGCACTGCCTTGTGTTGGTTCTGCCTGTGGAGTAGCTGACGTCGGGGCAGGGAACCGATATGTCGGTATGCTTTTCCGCTCCGTTGGAATTAAGGAACTCACGGGAAATATCACAGATAGTCTTTCCGTTCCAGATCATTTTAAGCCTTGGTTCTTCCTTAACTACCGCAACAGGAGTTGCCTCTAAATTTTCCTTTCCCGCAAGAGCAATAAACCTGTCAACATTCTCCTTTTCAACAACAACCGCCATTCTTTCCTGTGACTCGGATATAGCCAATTCTGTACCGTCCAAGCCGTCATACTTCTTTGGAACAGCGTTCAAATTTATTTCAAGACCATCGGCAAGCTCTCCGATAGCAACGGAAACGCCGCCTGCGCCAAAGTCGTTGCAGCGTTTAATCAGCGTTGTTGCTTCGGGATTTCTGAACAGTCTTTGCAGCTTTCTTTCTTCGGGAGCATTTCCCTTTTGAACCTCTGCGCCGCAGCTTTCAAGGCTTTCAACGCTGTGTGATTTGGAAGAGCCTGTTGCGCCGCCGCAGCCGTCCCGCCCTGTTTTACCGCCTAACAGGATAATAATATCTCCTGCTGCGGGTCTTTCTCTGCGGACATTTTCTATTGGGGCAGCACCGATAACTGCGCCGATTTCCATCCTCTTTGCCATATATCCCGGGTGATAAATTTCCGCAACATGACCTGTTGCAAGACCGATCTGGTTGCCGTAGGAGGAGTAGCCCGCCGCCGCAGTAGTGGTAATTTTTCTCGGCGGCAGCTTTCCGGGAATAGTTTTATCCACAGGCAGCAAGGGATCTGATGCACCCGTGACACGCATAGCCTGATAAACAAAGGAGCGTCCCGAAAGGGGATCTCTGATTGCGCCGCCAAGGCAGGTAGCAGCGCCGCCGAAGGGTTCAATTTCGGTGGGGTGATTGTGGGTTTCGTTTTTGAACATCAAAAGCCACTGCTCGTCCTTACCGTCAACATCAACGGTGATTTTAACAGAGCAGGCGTTAATTTCCTCGCTTTCGTCAAGGTCGGGAAGAAGTCCGTCTGCCTTAAGCTTTTTAGCCGCCATAGTAGCCAGATCCATAAGGCATATGGGCTTATCTCCTCTGCCAAGCTCCTCACGGTGAATTTTGTATTCCTTGTATGTTTCTGCTATATAGGGCGCGTTTATTTCCGCATTGTCAATAATAGTGCCGAAGGTGGT
>CANEHP010000163.1 GCA_947427325.1 uncultured Clostridia bacterium
ACGCAGTATTGCGAAAATCAGACCGCAAAGATTGTTTATTTTTAGTCGAGAATTAAGGCTTGTTTGAAAATAGAGGGAATGTGGGTTTTTCGTCCCAAAACGGTTAGATTCAAGGAAAAAAACGCAGTCAAACCGACGTTTGACCAAGATTTTTGACGCAGAAGATAACCGTTTTGGGATGAAAAGACGGCGTTCCCGATTTTTCAAACAGGCCCTATTATAATACTATTTCTAATTTAAAAACATTCTTTGAACGTTTTTAGTTAATTATAATACTTTGCCTGCGCCCTGAACATTTCCGCATAGATTCCGTTATCTATACATATAAGCTCGTCGTGGGTACCGCATTCCTTGATAACTCCCTCGGAAAACACCGCTATCCTGTCGCAGAATTTGCAGCTTGAAAGGCGGTGGGAAATATAAATCGCCGTCTTTCCTCCCACAAGCGAATGAAACTGTCTGTAAATATCATACTCCGCCACAGGGTCAAGGGCTGCCGTAGGCTCGTCAAGAATCACTACAGGAGCTTTCTTGTAAAGCGCTCTTGCAATGGCCATCTTCTGCTGCTCTCCTCCCGACGGCTCAATTCCGTTTTCGTCAAAGGCTTTAAACAGTACGGTATCGCATTTCTTTTCAAGAGAATTTATTTTATCGCTAAGCCCCACCTGCTCAATGAACCCGTTCAATTCCTCATCGGAACAGCTGCCGTCCAATATTATATTTTCCTTAACGGAAAACGCAAACAGCTTGAAATCCTGAAAAACAGGGGCGAATACGCTCATATACTCGTTATAGTCATATTCCTTTATATTAACGCCGTCCAGCAGTATTTCACCCTCGGTGGGGTCATAAAGCCTGCACAAAAGCTTTACAAAGGTCGTTTTCCCTGCGCCGTTAAGCCCCACAACCGACAAATGCTCTCCCTGCCGTAAAGTAATACTTACCCCTTTCAATACCTCCACATCGGTATTGGGGTATGTAAAGGAAACATTTCTAAATTCGACGGTATGTTCGGTCCCCTCAATATGTCGGCTGCCCTTTTCAATAGCTGCGGGAAAATCGGCAAACTTAACATATTCATAAGCATAGTTACAGCTTTTAACTATCTGCTGAAGCTGAAAAAGCAGCGAACTCAAGGAGCTGTTAAAGGCGGCGGACGACGCTGTCATCTGAGTAAATACCGCAATGGATATTCCCCCCGAAAGCACTAATATTCCAAGGTACAGATAAGAAATAATATCCCTTGATACATTAAAGATGTTTTTCAAGTGGTTAAGAGGGTGCTGCTTATTTGCCATGTCTATCCATTGACCCGTACTTTCATCGGTATAATTATTCCATCTTTCAACCATAAGCTCCTTTGCGCCGTAAAGCCTTATATCCTTGCCATAGCGAAAATCGCTTATCTGCCAGCCGTAATAGCTAAAAGCCCGATTTATTTTTGAAAGCTCCTTAAACCGCTCTACCTCTATCTTATTTTGTTTATTTTGAATAACGGCATTTATAACCGCAACTGTCAGCGTTAAAAGAAAAAGCAGGGGAGCGTTAAGCGCAATAAGGACAACTGTACCGCCGATTGTAACTATTTGCCTTATTATTTCAAAAACAGGCTCGAAAATACCCACAATGCCGCCTGAATACCAGCTCATTCCCGTCCTTGCCGCTTCAACCTGATCCAAAGCCTTTTTGTCCTCGGTAACCTGAAAGTCCAGCTCCATAATCCTTCGGCTCATTTCCTCTGTAATGTAGTTGTCAAATTTCTCGCCGTATTTTTCAACCTGCGAATTAAGCCATGAGCTGATAAACGAAAGCAGCGGTTCTGCCACGGCAATCACAGCCGCATAAATCAACAGCTTATTTAAATCACGCTTGCCAAGCAGCTCGCTTATAATAAGCGGCGATACAATAATAGCCACAAACGGCCGCACAGCGTTAACTAAAGTTCTGACTGCGCTTGTGAAAAAATACCCCTTATTTACCTTCCAAGCGACAGGCAAAAAATATTTAAGCGTTTTCTTTACCACGGAAAGACCGCTTTCCTTTTTATTTTTCTTTGTGTTCTCAGCCAATTACCGCCGCCTCCTCTCTAAGTCCTTCATTTTCACCGGAGTTTTCAGACTTATAATACTGAGCCTGGATTTCAAACATCTCGGCATACGCTCCGCCCTTATACAGAAGCTCCTCATGTGTTCCCTGCTCTATCAGTTCTCCCGCCTTAAACATAGCTATACTGTCGCAAAATCTGGTTGAGGAAAGCCTGTGGGAAATATACACCGCCGATTTGCCTCCGATTATCTCATTAAAGCTTTTATACAGTCTGTATTCCGCTAAAGCGTCCAAAGCGGCAGTAGGCTCGTCAAGCACAATAACGGGAGCGTTTTTGTACAATGCCCTTGCAAGGGCAAGCTTCTGCTTTTCACCGCCCGACAGATCGATACCGTCGTCATGCAGGATTTTCAAAAGCTCTGTATCTACGCCCTTTTCAAGGGTATCAAGCTTTTCTTTAAGCCCCGCCTTTTCCGCACACTGACGGCTTAGCTCTCTGTCCGTTTCCTCCGTCTTTTTCATTGAAATGTTTTCCGCCATGGGAAAAGCAAAAATCTCAACATTTTGGAAAACGGGAGAAAACAGCCCGTAATACTCATTACGCCTGAATTTTCTTATATCCGTTCCGTTAAGCAGTATAACTCCCTCGGTAGGATCGTAAAGCCTCAGCAGCAGCTTGATAAACGTGGTTTTTCCTGCTCCGTTAAGCCCCACCACCGCCAATTTCTTTCCCGCTTCAAGAGTAAGGTTCAAATTTTTAAGGGCATAACCCTCCTGTCCCTTATACCGATAAGAAACATTTTTAAATTGGAACACATATTTATCGGTTTTGGGAATATCTATGCAGTTTTCCCCATTGTCAAACTCCAAATCGATAAACGAGCGGAAATCGTCAACCTTTAACGAGCACTGCTTAAAGCCGCCCAAGTCGTTAAGCACATTGGTAAGAGCCGATGTAAAGGCGGTTGAAAGTCCCACATAGAGAGTAAAATCGCCTATGGATATATCTCTTCCCAAAAAGGTGAAAATCAATATTCCGTAAATAGCCGCTGTGGAAAGCACAAGCATACCGTTAGCAAATATGCTGTTATAAATCCAGAGCTTTATGTTGTACAGGCGCTTCTCCTGCTTCTCGGACAGTATTTCGTGCTGCTTTGCCATAAGCCACTTTTTCATACCGAATAATCTTATATCCTTGGCATAGTCAAAATTTTGAGTAGCCTGCTGCATATAGTCGATTTTGCGCCAAACGGGGGATAATTTATCCCAAACCATTTTCTTGTCCTTCTTGACAGTATACCTGAAAAACAAAAACTGCACAAAGGATATTGCCACAAGAATAAGTATAAGCCTTATATCCAATACGGAGATAGTGGTGAGCGTAACAATAAATGTAAGTGCATTAGCCCCTATATTGTATATTTTATGCAGCATTCCCTCCAAGCCCTCGTTATTGTTGTTTGCCGCCATTGAAGCCTTGTTGTGCATATCCAAAATATCGGGCTGCTCCAATACCTGATAATTTAAAGTAAGAACCTTAGCCACCCTTTCGGTTATCATTCTCAGTCGTACAAGTATCATATTATACCAGCAGCGGTTATCTGTCAGTACATTAAGCCCCGTACTGACAATTTCTGCCGCCGCCACCCATACAAGAGTATGTAAAAGGGGAGCAATATCCGAGCTTCCCGCTTCATTCTGCCGTTCAAGAATATCTAAAATAAACTTGCTTATAAAGGTCCACAAATAATTCATCAGCGAGTGACTGATTATTCCTATTCCCATAAACGCCGGCAAGGCGGGACTGTACTCCCTTGCCTTTTTAAGCATATAAACGGTATTTTTTAATATGCCGTACTCGGTATGGAGCTTGTTTTCCTCCTCTTTTTTCTTCTTTTTAAACATCAAAAAATTCTCCTTTCCCATGCTAATCTTGTGATTTATATTATACACAAAAAAATATAAAGCTTCTTGACAGAAAGTGCGGTAATGTTGCTCCCAAAAATATATTTTGGATCTCCCGCTTGTCCGGCTGCCGAAACTCCCGGGTTCGGCAGAGGATTTTGAACAGCCTGCATATATACAGTCGCTGCAAAACCGAAAAGGTTAGCGGCTTTTATAAAAATTATTTCTGCAAATCCTTTTTTAAAATTTGGGAATCATTCTTAAAATTTTGGGAATCATTCTTAAAATAAGGTATTCCTTCTCTGTTCTCCGATTGATTGTTAAACCACGAAGGCAGATTCAGCAGGGTATGGCAAAAGGTCATAAAGGAAACAAAATTACAGCCGAGATGGGATTTATATATCTGCTCTTCTCCCTTTTCCGAATTTAAAGAACCGCACGATACAAGGCAAAGCTCTGCCATTTCATCAAGTATTTCCTTTACTTTATCGGCAGCAATATCAAGAGCGGCGGCTATGGCGTCGACATTGACATAAGTCCGGCCGTTTTTTTCGGCAAGAAAATACATCACCCTCAGGGCTTCGGGTTTGCCTAAAAATTTAAACAGCTTAACATATCGCTCATCATACTTTAAGACAACGTCATATCCCTTTTTCGGCTCAGGCATAATGAGGAAATATTGCAGACTTTCACAAAGCCTTGACTGATAAAAGCCATCCTTCGCCGTTACCTGCGAATAAATATCCATATTAGGGTCGTTAAAGGTAGCGTCGCTCATACGCCAAAACCACTCTCCGTTTGTCATTCCGATGCTTATAGCTCTGCAAATGTCGATTCCGTTTTGAAATTTTTCATCAACGGGCAGCTCCTTAATAAATCTCAAAACCCGGTTAAATATGTCTAATTTCTCGGAAGAATTACCGAAAAGCTCGTCTGTTGTTACTCCGAGGAAATCCGCAACAGCGGGCAAAAGAGAAGCGTCGGGATAACCGTTAAGCTCCCACTTTGAAACCGCCTGCGCCGACACTCCCACTGCGTCCGCCAGCTGCTCCTGTGTAATTCCCTTTTCCTTTCTGATTTCCTTAAGGGCTTTGTTGAACTCGTTTTTCATTTTCTTCTCCTTTATTAAAGCGTGTTCACATAAAGCTCAGCATGCATCTTTTCGGCAAATTTTGCCGCCT
>CANEHP010000164.1 GCA_947427325.1 uncultured Clostridia bacterium
CCTCTTGATTTTTGTGAATGTATACAATAAATCTATTTATATTAGTGATTTTTTCTCTTCTTTGTTAAATTATACTAATATTTTGAAAAAATTCAAAAAACACTTGAATTTAATTGCGGTTTGTGGTAAAATATATCGAGCAGAAAAAACAAGCCAATGGGAAAACAACTCCTTGCGGCGTTAAAGATCCTGTATTCTCAATATGTGGTTCTGAGAACAGTAATATTTTGGAATAACGGGGTTCACATGAGAACATTGCAAGGAGGTGTAACAATGCCTAATATTAAATCTGCCAAGAAAAGAGTATTGGTTTCCAAGGTTAGACAGGAACGCAACAAGGCGGCTAAAACTCAGCTTAAAACTGTTATGAAGCAGGCAAGAGCAGAAGGTGCTGACGACGCAGCAAGACTTGTAGCCGTTAAGAAGCTTGACAAAGCAGCAGGCAAGGGTCTTATTCATAAGAATAAGGCGGCTCGTCTTAAATCAAGAATGGCTAAGAAGGCTTCCGCTACTGCATAATTATTTTAAAATAAGTTTCCCCGTCTGAATTAGGCGGGGAATATTTTTGTATGAAAGGCTATAAGAGCAAAGCTTTCTCCTTATACTAAATCCAATTTAAAAAGGTGCTAACCTTTTTAAATTATTCGGTGTGAGCCGAATAGCCGTTGAAAGCGGCGTGGAATATACGTTCAATACTATCGTAAAGGGTCTGTTACTTGTGTTTGACATAACGCTGATCCGCTGTCAAAGCTTTTCAGCAGAATTTATTACCAAAATATCTCCTTCGGTAAACTCCGTTTTTCCCTTGGGAATTATTACCTTATCTCCCCGTTTAATAAGTATAATCAAATGACTGTTGTCAGGAGGAAGCTCCGACAGCTTTAAGCCGCAGTAAAGGCTTTTATTGGTAACATTTATCTCTGTAAGGTTAATTCCCTCCGCATCGCTTATTGCAGGGGCGCAAAGCACCGCCATATCCCCCGCTTTTATTTGCGTAAAGCCTTTAGGCACGATCCGTTTTTTATCTCTCACTATCAAAGCAATAAGCGTTTCGGGCGGAAGATGCAGATCCTTTATCAATCTTCCGTTCCAGCGGCTGTTTTCGGTAACATTAACCTTAATAAACTGCACAGGCAGTTCCTCCGAATAGTCGTTAAAGGTAGTCATAACGTTGTTGGCATCGTCTATCATTTTAAGCTTCCTTGCCGCAAAGGGGATAAGTGAGCCTTGCAGCAAAAGAGACAGCAATACCGATAAAAATATTGTATGGAAAATATCGTATTCTTGAAAGTTTGAAGCAGCCGCCGCCATGATCGCAAAAACTATGGATGCTACTCCCCTGAGTCCTGAAAAAGAAACCAGCAGCATTTGGTTCACCTTACACTTAAAAGGGGCAAGTATGCCGAAAACTGCCGCAGGACGGGCTACGAATACCATAAACAAGGATATTAACATTCCTGTAATCAGCACTTCAGGCAGCTTTGATGGAAAGGCAAGCAACCCCAGCATAAAGAATACCGCCATTTGCAAAAGCCCTGTTACTCCGTCAAAAAAATGTACAAGGTTTCTTTTTCCCTGTATGGGTTTGTTTCCTAAATATATGCCTACTATATAGGCGCTTAAATATCCGTTCCCGCCTATAAAAGCGGGAGCTGCAAAGGCAAGCAGGGCGATCGCTACCATAAATACCGAATCAAAGCCTGCCGTGTTCGTTTTAAAATGCTTTAAAATATGCCAAGCTGAAAAGCCTGTGATAAATCCGAGGGCAGCGCCGAATATAAGCTGCTTAAAGAGCATCAAGACCATATCTCCCGCTGTTGCGGAACCCTTAATTACCGATAACACGATTACGGTGAGCATATAGGCAAAGGGGTCGTTGCTTCCGCTTTCCATTTCAAGAAGAGAAGCTGTGTTGTATTTCAGGTTAAGCCGCTTGCTTCTTAAAATCGAGAATACAGTTGCGGCGTCCGTTGAGCCTAAGCAGGCGCCTATAAGCATACCCTCCGCCCAATCAAAGCCTAAAGCAAGATGACAGAAGATTCCCGTAAGCAGTGCGGTGATCACTACTCCGAAGGAGGAAAGCAGCATGGATTTTACCGCTACAGGCTTAGCCTTGTTAAGATTTGTTCCGAAGCCGCCGTAAAACATTATGAAAATAAGGGCTAAACTACAGCTTGTTTCCGCAAAATTATAGTTTTCAAAGGGAATTTTAAAAATACCGTCCGAACCGAACAGCATACCGATTACAATAAAAACCAACAACATAGGTATACCGAATCTGCCTGAAAATCGGTTAGCCATTATGCATATTAAAATTACTGCCGCAATAATAAGAAGTGTTAAATCCAAATTTCACCTCACTTCTGCATATATATCAAAGCCTGATCTCCATTTCAACTGTGTCCTGCCAATTACCGAATTTGTCCTTTGCGATTTTTTCACGGTAGCCTATCATACGGAAGCCGCATTTCTCGTGCAGCTTAATGCTTCCGATATTCTGACGGCATATGCGTGATTCCAATGTCCAAACGCCAAAGCTTTCCGCATTTTCCTTGACCCTTTCTATAAGAGCAAAGCCTGCGCCGTGTCTTTTATATCCGTCCCTTACATAAATACTAAGCTCCGTAACTCCGCTGTAGGGCTTACGTGAAAGGCCCTGAGTGAGAGCCACCCAGCCGATAATTTTTCCTTCTGCTTCCGCAACATAACGGCAAAAGGGAAGATGTGAATTATCCCACTCATTATAATCGGGAACAGAGGTCTGAAATGTCGCCGTGCCGCTTAACACGCCTTGTGCATATATCTCCGCTGCCTGCGGATAATCTTCCTTTGTCATTTCTCTAATTAAAAATTTCATTTGTTGTAGCCTGTTTTTTCTTTCCTTTTTTCTTATTACATACATTATACAATATTTTCTAAATAAATACAATAGCCTGAATTTCTTCGCCCCTTGACATTATTCTCCTTTTGAGATAAAATTAAGACAGCACCGCACAAAGCTGTAAGAACTTGTTTTCATAGAAATTGGCACGCATCTTTTCGGCAAATTTTGCCGATGACTGCGTCAAAATTCCTTGAAATACACGAGTATTCCTGCGGAATTTTTCCTTGTCCTCGACAAAATTTGCTCGAAAATCCGCGCACCATTCCTATGAGAACAAGTTCTAAATCTGTTTTTGCGCAAATAATTCCAAAAGGATTTTTTTAAATGAACAAACACAAGCTTTTAAAAGACATTTTCGGTCATTCCGATTTCAGAAAGGGACAGGAACAGGCGGTAGACTGTCTGTTAAGCGGCGGAGATTTGCTTGCCGTAATGCCCACGGGTGCGGGAAAATCCGTTTGCTATCAGCTCCCGGCACTTATGATGAAGGGCATTACGCTTGTTATTTCTCCGCTTATTTCGCTTATGCAGGATCAGGCTGCCGCCCTTACTCAGAACGGCGTTTCAGCCGCTTTTCTTAACAGCTCTCTTTCCTCCGAGGAATATATGCTTACCCTTCAAATGGCTCGAAACGGAGTTTATAAGCTGCTTTATGTCGCTCCCGAAAGGCTTGATTCCGAAAGCTTTGTTAATTTTGCAAGCCATACGGAAATATCTATGATAACCGTTGACGAGGCGCACTGTATAAGCCAATGGGGACAGGATTTCCGCCCGTCTTATCTGAGAATTGCGGACTTTATAGCCGCTTTGCCCAAAAGACCTGTTATAAGCGCATTTACTGCCACAGCTACCGATAAGGTGAGAAATGATATAAAGGAAAAATTAGGGCTTCATAATCCTATGGAGATAGTTACGGGCTTTGACCGTCCTAACTTGTTTTTTGAAGTAATAAAAGCCGATACAAGAGTTAAGCCTATTGTCTTAAAGGAACTGCTGACACGCTTTTCCGACCGCAGTGGCATAATCTACTGCAACACACGAAAGCAGACGGAGCAGGTATACGGCTTTTGTAAGGAGCAGGGAGTTGAAACCTCCATTTATCATGCGGGAATAAGCGATAATCTGCGTAAAAGCAATCAGGAGGATTTTATTTATGACCGCACAAGGGTAATGGTAGCCACAAATGCATTCGGAATGGGAATAGATAAGTCTAATGTGGGCTTTGTAATACATTACAGTATGCCAAAAAGCCCCGAGGCGTACTATCAGGAGGCGGGACGTGCGGGACGCGACGGCACGGCGGCTGATTGCGTACTGCTTTACTGCGGAGCGGATCTGAACACCGCCCTGTACTTTATAGATAATATGGAGGGCGAGGGTCTTACAGCGGAGGAGCTTGCAGAGGTAAAAAAGCAGGACAGAAAACGCCTTGACGCTATGGTGGAATACTGTAATACCACCGACTGCCTGAGAGAGTTTTTGCTAAATTATTTTGGCGAAAAATGCGAAAGCTGTTCGGGCTGCTCCAACTGTAACGGAGATTTTCGCATTGAGGACATTACAGACCCTTCTCAAAGGATAATTTCCTGTGTATACCGCTTAAGCGAAAGGGGAAAACGCTTTGGCACAAATATGGTGGTGGATATTTTAAAAGGCAGCAGAGTGCAAAAGGTCATAAACGGCGGCTTCGACAAGCTTTCCACCTTTGGGATAATGGCAAGCTACGATAAAAAGCGCATTTCCGAACTTATAGACATTCTTGTAAAGCAGGAATATCTGCGCCGCAGCGACGATGAATACCGAATTTTGTACATAACCCAAAAGGGAGATAAGGCAATCAGAGAACGGCAGAAGATCACCGCCAAATTTCTTGTGCGCAAGGAAACCGCTTCCCGGCTGTTCAGGGGCAGCGTAACATTGAAAAACCCTGTAGCGGTGTAGCTTACCGACGATGATACCGAGCTGCTGAAGCAGTTAAAGGAGCTGCGTTTTACCCTTGCAAAATTGAACAGACTGCCCGCCTATATGGTTTTCAGCAATGCGACCTTAGAGGATATGGCGGTAAAAAGACCTGTTACCAAGGGAGAGTTTTTGCAGGTAAACGGCGTGGGCGAAACTAAGCTTAATATGTACTGTGAAAAATTTATAGAGAAAATTAAGTTATATATTGAAAGCGGTCAAGGGAAGAGCAAGAGCGAATCTGTTTCCGACGGCGGCATCGGCGGCGGATATATTGACAGC
>CANEHP010000165.1 GCA_947427325.1 uncultured Clostridia bacterium
GGAGATCATTGGGAGCTTGTAAATGCCAACGGCGATTTTGTTCTTGATTATGAGGGCAGCCATATTACCGTTCCTTTTAAAACGCAGGTGGATAACGACGGTGTGGAGCAGGTAACCGATACGATAAATTATGCCGAGCTTACGGATATGATAGGCGTTTATACCGTTCCCAACAACTGGGGCTTGGCGCAGGACGACGGCAACCATTTCCTTATAACCGCAAGGTCGGGTCAGCCTGTCCCCGATGAAAGCCTTGACAAGCTTGAATATTATTTGGAGCGTTCAAATGTGGATATGGCCGAGCAGATGGTGAATATGATTATTTTCCAAAGAGGCTATCAGCTTGACGCCAAAATAGTTCAGTATACCGATGAAATGCAGCAGATTGCAAATAATATCAGATAGCTGCCAATTATTAGAGCTTGAAAGTCAGCCAAATTTGCAAATATACCGTACCCCTTACCGTATCAGGGCTTCTCACTGCTTTTCTCTGCAATAGGGGCGGTCGGCTTGCGGATTTGTTTGCTTTTGAGCGTTGGGAAATTGCAAAAAGGAGGGAGAATTATGGGAATCAATAATTATGAGGACCTTACTCCGATTCATCTTGACGTTCTTACCGAAGTGGGTAATATCGGTTCGGGAAATGCCTCCGCAGCACTTTCAAATATGATAAACAAAAATGTTGAGGTAGAGATGCCCGAGGTCAAGATAGTAAGCTTTCAGGAAGCCACCGATCAGTCCGGCGGCGCCGAGCAGATCGTGGCAGGTACAATGACCCGTATGTCGGGCGGAATGGACGGAATGATTTTACTTCTGATGGACAGGGATTTTGTAGACTCCGTTATAGATTCCTTCTTCGGCTGTAAGGTCAAAGGTCTTTTGCAGCTTGACGAAAACGAAATTTCGGCTCTTTCCGAGGTGGGCAACATTATGTGCGGCGCTTATGTTTCCGCAGTTGGTCAGCTTTCGGGCATTGAAGTAAAATTAGAGAGCCCTTGCTTTCATGTTGATATGATGGGAGCTCTTATGAGTGTGCCTGTTATTGAATTCGGAGAGGTTGGGGATAAGATACTCTATATCGACAAAAAATTAAGTATCGATGGCAAGCGTATGAACACCAAGCTTTTTCTTATTCCCACTATTGAATCTTTACAAAAACTTATGGGGAAGCTGGGAATTGAGGTATGAGCAATATAGTTGTAGGTATTTCCGATTGGAAGATCTGCAAGAATCCGGAAGTGCTTGTTACCTATGCTTTGGGTTCTTGCGTAGGATCATGCCTATATGACAAGGTCACGGGAATTGCGGGATTATCGCATATTATGCTGCCCGACAGCACATCGGCAGAGGGTAAAACCGTAAACAGAATGAAATTTGCAGATACTGCACTGCCGGATATGCTGGCGGAAATGATAAAGATGGGAGCGGATAAAAGGCGTATTCAGGCAAAGATTGCAGGCGGGGCTTTGATGTTTGCCACCAGAAGCGAGCAGTTTAATATTGGCGAGCGCAATGTGGCGGCGGTTAAAAAAGCCCTTTCCGCTCTCAGGATACCGATTATAGCGTCTGACACGGGCTTGAATTACGGCAGAACCGTATTTTTTCAGAGTGCCGACGGCAAGGTGGTTATTAAGTCTACCGTTAAAGGCGTTAATATTTTGTAGGGGAGTGTGGAAACCGACAGTTGACAGTTGATAATTGACAGTTGAGGTGTCGGCTTCGCCGACGGATTTGAAATTTTACGTTTGTGCGACATTTCAGGCTGTTACATAACTGTCAACCGTCAACTGTAAGCTTTCAATTCTTTACAGTCCGTCGATTGAAAACAGGCTAATACTAAATCTTAATAAAAATCAGACAAATCCACCGACCGGGGCGTCCCTGCTCTGTGTCAGCCCGACTTGAAATATCCGCATATTCCTGCGTCGGGACTTCCTTGATCAGGAACGCCCCACCCGCCGGCTTTGTCTTATTTTAATTAAGAATTAGTATAAGAACTTGTTCTCATAGAAATTGGCACGTATCTTTTCGGCAAATTTTGCCGATGACTGCGTCAAAATTCCTTGAAATACACGAGTATTCCTGCGGAATTTTTCCTTGTCCTCGACAAAATTTGCTCGAAAATCTGCGCACCATTCCTATGAGAACAAGTTCTGAGTTTTTTTCCTTGAATCCAACCGTTTTGGGACGAAAATCCCCCATTCCTTCTATTTTTAAACAAGCCCCGATATTGGGCAATAAACGGTAATTTGTTTAGCTGTAGGAAACTTGTGCTGATTTTGGATATTCTGTTATCGGTAAAGTTTTTTACAGCTTTTTTATAATAACAAGCTTTGTTGCGGAGGAAAAATGAATTTATCGCATTTAAGATATATAGCCGAGGTAGCAAAAACCGGTTCTATCACCAAGGCGGCGCAAAATCTTTATATGGGACAGCCCAATTTAAGCAAGGCGATTAAGGAAATGGAGAAAACCATGGGGGTGAGCATCTTTAAGCGTACCTCCAAGGGGGTTGAGCCTACCGAAAAGGGAAGAGAGATAGTGGAGAGAGCCAATGCGGTTTTAAGATCGGCAGACGCCTTTGAAGCGGATTTTTGCAGCAAAGGGGACAGAACGGAGAGGATATCCGTTCGGGTTTGCGGCTCGGAGCTATGCTTTAAAATCTTTGAGGAATTTGCCGCCATACAGGTCGGTCAGGGAGTTTTCTTTGAATACTGCCGCTGTGACATGGAAAGGGTTTTTGAAGACGTTAAGAGCGGAGACGCTTCCTTCGGAGCGGTGCGCCTATTGGGCGAAGAAAAATTTCCCCCCGACCGCTTTGGGATCAGGGGGGAGCTTCTGGCGGAGGGAAGGGCTTTTGCGGCTGTGGGAAGGTACGGTTCCCTTGCCCTTGAGGAAAAAATATCCTTAAACGCTCTTAAGGATAAGGTTCAGGTTTTCGTTTGCGGAGTGCAGCCCTTTAGCAATGAAAAAAATATCGGAGTCGGCGATGCGGCAAGCGGTATAAGAATTGTGGAAAAAAGCTCCGACTGCTTTATGACTTTTTCCTCTCTCGATATTTCCCGCTTTGATTTTGGCGGCGGGGAGATCGTTTATAGGGAAATCGAGCCTGCCGTTGCCGTCAGGGATTTTTTGGTTTATTGCGACGGGAAAAGGTTCGGAAGCAGGGAAAAAGAATTGATAGAGGGGTGTTCCTCGGGACGGCTTTTCAGTCAAAGCTGAAGCTGCCGCCTTTTCCCCGGTCCTCCATAGCGTACCTCATGGCGTCCATAAGGTGGTTTTGGCTGTCGCAGGGCTTATTAAGCAGCTTTCCCGTTAATGAGTCCTTTTCCCAGGAATAGCTTGATATTTCTGTTATAAAGTTTACGCATTTCGGATGGATTATAATATGATAATCCTGTAGCAGATCTATTCCGCTGTTTATGCTGTCTCTGCCCTTTGCTGCGCTTTTTATGCGGGTAAGCCCCAGGCCGTACAGCCTGTCTATGCTTTTGGGTTCGGCGGAGTCTGCGATTATCCTTTCCTTTGCGTAGCCCATACTGATTATGCTTTTGGCTATTTCCTCATTGCTCATGGCTTTTTTGTACAGCTCGTCAAACACCCATAGAGTTTTCGCCTCCGTATCGGCTAAGCCGCAAAACAGTGCGGTTGGGTCATTGGTGTAGCCGAAATCAAGTCCGAATACCGCCTTTACGCTGTTCAAGCCTCTTATTTTATTCACATCGAAGGCCTGCTCCTGCCAATTTTCGTATACCAGACCTTCGGAAATTCCCCAATCCCCTAACCCTGCCACACGGTAGCGGCGGGGATTGTTTTGTTTCATTCGGGCAAAAAGGGCTTTGTCGTTTTCGTCTAACCATTCGTTGCAGGTGTAGTCGGTGGTTATGGCAAGAACTCCTGCCTTTTCGTCCATTCTCTCTATGGTTATCCCGCCGCTTTTGATTTTTTTGCCCTCGCCTTCAAAAAAGCGTTTTTTCAGCCAGTGATGTTCGTTCCATGGGTTAAATGTAAGGGTTATCTGCTTGAAAAGTCCGCCGTCTTTATTGTTTTCGTTTTCGCCGTCTGAAAATCTTCCTCTTATAGACTCGTCAAGCATATCGAAATCCTCTTCGCCTGTTATTTCGTAAGCCTCTTCGATCCAGCACCAGCAGAGATTTCCCTTTTCTGCGGCTATGGATGTTATTTTCAGGGGATCGTCAAGTCCCCTGAAATAAATCTTTTGTCCCGTGGGCTTGTAGGTTATTTCAATGGGGCTTTCCTTTACATCCCAGAAGCGTGAAACGCCCAATCTGTTTATTGCCCATTTAAGCTCGGTAAAGCAGCTGTCCTTTAAGGTTCTGTACACCTTCCTTACCACCAGCAGATTTGCGTTTTTGTATTTCATCATATTTACTATGTACCAAAGGGCGGCGGTCTTGCTTTTTTTCGAGGCTCTCGAACCCTTGCAGACTCTGTATCTGCCCTTCCAGCGCCAGAATGTGCCGTAGCCTTTGCCCACTGCCTGCGGCAAAGCTATGCTGCTGCATTTTTTATTATCCATAATTTCACACTTTCTAATCCGTCAACTCGTTTTCTCCCGAAATAACCACGGGAATTATTTCCTCGCTGCCGCCTTTTTCGGAAAATACTCCGTACAGCCTGCCCAAAAGCTCCGCCGCCTTCATACGGTCACGGACGGTTATTGCTCCGTCCTTTTCGGCGGGAAGATTTTCGCCTTTGGGGATACTTGCTTTCCCCCATTTTTCTCCTCTCATCACCGCCGTTAAATATTCCAGAACCTCCTCCGCTTGGGCGGTTTTTTTGCTGCTTATACTGTTCAGCTTTTTGTTTATGTACTCCTTGGCTTGGGGCATTTTCAGTATTCTTGCGGCTGCCTCCCACGCATATGTTTTCGAGTAGCCCGCTCTTACGGCTGCTGCGGTTTTGTTGAAGTCCGTAAGATACTCGTCGCAGAATTTCTTTTCTTTTTCGTTCATTATGCTTCTCCTTTTTGGGTTTTTATTTTTAAGAACTTGTTCTCATAGGAACAGTGCGCAGATTTTCGAGTAAATTTTGTCGAGGACAAGGAAAAATTCCGCAGGAAT
>CANEHP010000166.1 GCA_947427325.1 uncultured Clostridia bacterium
GTACCAACACAGGCGACTACTCTGCAAGTACCAACACAGGCGACTACTCTGCAAGCACCAACACAGGCTTCCGCTCAGCAAGTACCAACACAGGCAACTACTCAGCAAGCACCAACACAGGCGACTGCTCAGCAAGTACCAACACAGGCAACCGCTCAGCAAGCACCAACACAGGCAACTACTCAGCAAGCACCAACACAGGCAACTGCTCTGCATCAATAGTGACCGGTTGTGAAAGCTTTGCTATAGCTACAGGCATAAAAGGTAAAGCAAAAGGAGCTTTGGGTTGCTATATTGCTTTGGCAGAATGGAAATACATCGAAGAAGAAAGCCGTTATAAGCTATTGGATTTCAAAACACATAAGGTTGACGGCGAAACAATCAAGCCCGATGTGTTTTATATGCTTAAAGGCGGCGAGTTTGTAGAAGCTGGGGAGGCTGAGTAATGACCCTATATATATGTGACTGCTGCGGCAGAATTTTACATAACTCCGAAGTTAATATTACTTGGGACGACACTTTGGATGAAATCTATGTAAATTGCAAGTATTGTGGTGGCGAATGTATGGATTACAAGGAAGAGGAGGACGACAAAGATGATGACTAAAGGATCTCGTAAACTGACGGAAAAGCAAGTTGAAAAGGTTGAAAAACTGCTTAAAGAGGGTTATTCTATTGAGGCGGTCTCATATAAAACCGGGTTTGGGAAAACCGTTATTAGAATGATAGGGAAAGGAGAACATCGTATCCAGCGCAGAAGGCTCGAAAGAGAAAATGAACAGAAACAAGAAGAAGCCCAAAGTCAAGGCGGACTGAAAGCCGAATGCCCTCTTGACGACTTAAACAAATTGATTGAAACACTTGAAGCCGCAATAAGTCTTATGAACAGTTTCAAAGTGAAAGGAGTCGAAAATGCCGAACAAAATAGTCAAGGTGGCAGAATTAAACAGAGGTGAATGGCTTGCGTATCGAAGAAAAGGCATAGGTGGCAGCGACGCCGCCACCGTTGTGGGTTTAAACCCTTACAAAAGCCTTTATGAACTTTGGGCGGACAAGCAGGGATTTTTACCCGAAAGCGAGGACACTGAGGCGATGAGGACGGGCAGAGACTTGGAGCAGTATGTTGCACAAAGATTTATGGAAGCTACGGAAAAAAGGGTCGAACGGCTGCCATATATGTATGCACACTCGGATTATCCTTATATCACCGCCAATATTGACAGGCGAATAATTGGGGAAAATGCAGCTTTAGAGTGCAAGACCACAAGCGTTTACAACAAAAGCCGCTTTTCGGAGGGCGAAGTTCCCGCAAATTATCTTTGTCAATGTTATCACTACATGAACGTAATGGGCTACGATAAAATGTATCTTGCCGTGCTGATACTCGGAAAAGGGTTTTATTGGTATGAAGTTGAACGGAATGAAGAGCAGCAGGCGGCGCTGCTGAAAGCCGAAGTGGATTTTTGGAACGAGTACATTATCGGTAACAGTATTCCCGCTCCCGACGGATCGGATGGTGCGGGGGAGGCTTTGGTGGCGGTATATAAACAGGACTGCGGCAAAACTGTCAACCTTATGCATTTAGACGGGAAATTTGCGGCGTATTCAGATATTCGGGCAAAAATAGAGGAATTGTCCAATACAAAAAGCAAAATCGAGCAAGAAATCAAGCAGGAGCTTGGAGAAGCTTCAACCGGCTTGGGTACGGAATTTAAAGTCACGTGGAAAGCCCAGAATCGGAACAGCGTTGACAGTAAGCTGCTTAAGGAGAAATACCCCGATGTATATGGTGAATGCTTGAAATCCTCACAAAGCCGGGTATTCAGATTTTCGGAAATAAAAAAGGAGGCTTAAAATGAAGGTACAAAACGCAAATATTATTACGCAGCAGCAGGCAAACGTTGCCGCCAAACCCAAAAGCCCTGCTTCTATAATGGGCGAGATCGTTAATGCCAGCAGTACAAAGAAACTGCTTGAAAATACGCTTAAGGAAAATTCGGGGGCGTTTGCGGCTTCGATAATTGACTTATACAACACGGATACATACCTGCAGGCTTGCGATCCCCGTGCGGTGTTTGGCGAATGCCTTAAAGCCGCAAGCCTAAAACTGCCGGTAAATAAGCAGCTGGGTTTTGCTTATATTGTCCCCTATAAGAGTAAGGGTGTATCCCTCCCACAGTTCCAGATTGGATATAAGGGGCTTATCCAGCTTGCTATGAGAACGGGAGCATATAAGCACATCAACGCAGGCGAGGTGTACGAGGGCGAATTTAAGGGGTCGGACAAGCTCACGGGCGAGATAGATATCAGCGGCGAGGCTGTAAGCGATAAGATAATAGGGTACTTCGCTTATATAGAAACTACAAACGGATTTAAAAAGGCTATGTACTGGAACAAGGAAAAGGTTAAGGCGCACGCCAAACGGTACAGCAAAAGCTATAACTCACAGTCAAGCGCTTGGGCTTCAAACTTTGACGAGATGGCGACAAAAACAGTGCTGAGAAATATGCTTAGCCATTACGGGTATATGTCCGTTGAAATGGCGACTGCCTTTGAGGCTGAGGATAACGCAGGCGCAGCGGCGGAGGTAATGCAGGAAGAGTCTGCCGATGCCAATTTTATTCAGGTCGACGCTGACGTCAACGACGCAGGCGAGGAGGCGGCGGGAACAGAGACACCCGAAGGCGTTGAGCCTTATCCGTTTGACTGATATGTACAAGTATATCATTCATACAATCCCACCCTCCAACAACAAATTTATCGGCAGGAAAGCCGAATGGGAATATCAGAAAATCAAAAAGCAGTGGGCGACGCTGATAGAGTGCCTTTGCAAGCCTAAGCCGCCCGCTCCCCTTGAGGGGGTAACCGTTACACTGCGGTATTTCTTCACTGACAGTAGGCGAAGAGATCCCGATAACTACAGTGGGAAAATCATACTTGATGGGTTAGTCAAATGCGGTATTCTCAAAGATGACAGCTTTAACTGCATTGATTTGGAGATTGAGCAGGGCGGAGTAGATAAAGCAAATCCGAGAGTGGAAATAATTATAAAAGAGAAGGGCAATTATGTTTAATAAATCAATCTTAATGGGTCGAATATGCAACGACCTTGAATTAAAGACAACACCCAGCGGAGTTTCGGTGCTGTCTTTCAGAATAGCTGTAGAGCGTGCATATCAGGCGCAGGGCGAGGAGAGAATGACAGATTTTTTTAATATCGTTGCTTGGAGAAGCACCGCCGAGTTTATCTCGAAATACTTTTATAAGGGCAGAATGATTTTGCTTGAAGGAGAACTTCAGACAAGACAGTATCAGGATAAAAACGGCATCAGCCAAAATGTGGTTGAGCTTGTGGTAAGCTCGGCGCATTTTTCGGGCGAGAAGAAGGAACTGGGACAGGCAAACGCACAAAGCGCAGCCGCCCCAAACGCATTACCGGCTCAGGGACAAGGCTGCAATGATTTTGTTGAGACTGGGAATGATGACGATTATCCGTTTTAAGGAGGAAAAATGGCACGTCCAATAAAGGCAGCACTTGATTTCTTTCCTTTTGACGTGACCTTTTTCACCGATGAAAAGCTTGATGACGTACAAAACGAATACGGTCCTCTCGGAGAAGTGATATATTTAAGACTGCTGTGCTTTATTTACGGCGACAAGGGCTATTATTACGAGTTTGAAAGCCTGGATAAAGTAGCTAACCGAATTATCCGCTCCATTGGTAACCGCTGGGTTCGTAACAAAGAATACGTTATAAAAGTCATTTCTTATTTGGCTGAGTGTAATCTCTTTTCAAAAGAGCTCATGCAAAATAACATATTGACCTCTGTCGGGATTCAGCGCCGTTATGTGTATGTTATGGGTAGGATACTCAAACGGCAAGTACGCATCAAGAAATATAACTTGCTTGAAAAACCCGTTTTTGACAACGGTCTTGAAGTTGTACCCGAAAATGAGGTTAATTCGGAAGAAACGAGAGTTAATTCGGAAGAAACCACGGGTTTATTCGGTGAAAACGGCGCTAAAAATAAAGTAAAAGAAAATGAAATAAATGAAATGAAAACAAATCAAAGTAAGTCCGCCGGAGGCGGCTTACGAATAACTTTTCAACAACTCGGATATTCTGATGAGGAAGCACGGGAGGAGTTGGTGGAAATGTACGGCGAGGAATTAGTTAAGAATTACGAGGAGAAGTTCGAAAAGTGGAAGCAGGGAAAGAAGGCTGTTAATATTTCAAAATATGATGCTGTTTTTGAGTGGCTTTATGAGGATTATAGGTGATTTTAACTTGCTCGGGACAGGGCGGATAAATGTGAGTTTGGAAAAAAGCGCATGGCTAAGGCGGAGTTTAATTTGCTGGTAACTTGCGTGTAGGCAGAAAAGATAGAAACTATGGGAAACAAAACAGAGCTTAAACCGTGTCCGTTCTGTGGTGGAAATGCGTTGGTAGGTAAAACAAGTCGGCGAGGAAATGGAGGGTGTGACTTGTACGATTGGAAAGCATACTGCACAAAATGTAATGTAACAACAGAATTCTTCAGGGACTGTGCAGTACGAGATAACGAAGGGATTAGGCTGACAACCGATGGTCGAAAAAATGCTATCGAAGCTTGGAACAGGAGGGTTGATAATGGCTAAATGGATTGACCTTGAAAAGACAGATGAACTTGCACAAGCAATGTACAAATTGTTCAGCGAATGCCACCTTAATTACAAGGTAGGTTGTTTTGCAGATGATTGTTATGAGTGCGTACGGCGTTTCTTGTCGCCTTATGGGAGTGGGCATTTGTTTCCCAATTCCGATGTGCAGGAGGTGAAGCACGGGAAGTGGAGCAAAGGAATGGTTTCCGAGCAAGATCCTATTTTCGGCGATTCCCGTTTTGGCTTTAAATGCTATGAAAGGAGTAAAGTATGAGAGAGATTTTATTTAGAGGGAAGCGTGAAAATGATGATGTTTGGGTTTAT
>CANEHP010000167.1 GCA_947427325.1 uncultured Clostridia bacterium
AGATACCGCTCCATGCAGCCGTGCCGCTTGCGCTGTAGGTAAGTATTTGGTTGGCGGCTCCGCCTGAGGGAATATGCTTGTTTCCCGCCGTTGTGGGGTGAGTGTATTTATTTGCCCCTGTGGCAATTCCGTCAAGCTTGGTCTTATCAGCTGCACTCATCAAGCCGTTGGCGCTTTGTGTAGCCGCCGAATAGGTAGTATTTGTATCGGGCGGCGTCTGCCAAGTGCCGTCCGCTCTCAAATATTTTGTCTGATTTCCCTTAGTCGGTGCAGGAACAAGCCCTGCCGCACCGTTTGCACTTGCGCTTGCCCCCTTCATATTGGAATAGGTGGTGTTGTTGTCGTTTCCCCAAACCGCCGTACCGTCCGCACTCCACCTCAGTATCTGTCCGCTTGAGCCTCCTGAGGGAATATGCTTGTTTCCCACCGTTGTGGGGTGAGTGTATTTATTTGCCCCTGTGGCAATTCCGTCAAGCTTGGTCTTATCAGCTGCACTCATCAAGCCGTTGGCGCTTTGTGTAGCCGCCGAATGTGTGTGATTGCTTGTTGCCGCCCCGATATTTTCCGGAGTAATATTAACATTTCCTTTTCTGTATGAGCTTTCCGCATTTCCCTTAACTCCCGTCACGGGTGTACCCGCCAACACATCCCACTTTCCGTCAGTGGTTTTATATACGTTTGCTCCCGTAGGAATCACGTTTCCGGCGCCTTCTTTAAAATCAGCGGTAGTGGTAAACTGATTTGATATATTGTACATATCGCCCTCGGACGCGGCAGACAAAGCGGGGAGATTTGCAAAAGCCACTGTTCCCATAGGTCTTAATACACCCGAAAAGCTTTCTGCCAAGGATTTGCTTTGTTCATAATAATATTTTGCATTGTCAATATTTTCGTTGGTTCTCGTTCCCGTGCCGCCTTTTGCATAGCTTTTGGATTGTGTTGCGCTTCTTGCCGCCTCGGTGGCTTTTGCGGAAGCGGTGGAAGCAGATGAAGCGGCGTTGGTTTCCGAGGTTTTAGCCGCTGTTTTGCTACTTGCGGCATTGGTTTCCGAGGTCTTGGCGTTAGTTTCGGAGGTTTTAGCCGAACTTGCGGAGCTTGCCGCCTCGGTGGCTTTTGTGGAAGCCGTACTTGCAGAATTTGATGCCTCTGTTGCCTTTGTTGAGGCAGCGCTTGCCGAGTTAGCCGCAGCAGAGGCGGAATTGGCAGCGGCAGTTTTACTTCCTGCGGCATTTGTTTCCGAGGTTTTTGCCGCCGTTTCGCTTGCTTTTGCGTTAGTTTCCGAAGTTTTTGCGTTGGTTTCGGATGTTTTTGCTTTTGTTTCCGAAGCTTTGGCGGCGCTTGCTGAAGCAGCCGCTTCGGAAGCTTTAGTAGAAGCGGTATTGGCAGAGGATTTGCTTTGCTGAGAATAATACTTTGAGTTGTTTGTATCTTCTCCCGTCCTTGTTCCCGTGCCGCCTACCGCCCAGCTTTGCGAATTTATGGCGCTGTTTCGGCTTTTGTTTGACTCGGCTTTACACTCCTCCAAAACTGCGGTAATCTCAATATAATCTTTTGTCCCGCTGTAAACATAATTTGTCGGCTGCGGTTTTTTTCGCATATTTATTCTGAATCTGTATATGCTTTTGCCTTCACTGTTTTCTTCGACGTGTACGTAGCCTATAATTGTATAAGGCTGCCAAAGCAGGACATTGGGTATTTTTGCTTTTAATTTTCCGTTTTCGTAAACCCCTTGCACCGCATAAGCGGCATCGGACTCCGAATTAAAAAAATGTACCTTGCAAGGCTTTGTTATCTCTTCATCTTTAATACAAACAACAACATCGGTGTCCCATTGAACCAAATCGGTTATACTGTTTCCGCTTGTGTCGTAAACTGTAATTTCTTTCATCGGGTAAGCTCCTCCTCTCTTAAGAATGTTTTTTAGAGCGGGTCTTTCTCCTGCTGTTTGATTTCCTTTTCTTTTTCACGTTCAATCTCTGCGCTGAATACAGCCCTGTCTTTTTCCGTTTCTTTTCTTGCCACCTCGTCAACCTGCGGAATAAGCCATTTTAATATATCGGATATTACAAAAAAAGGCAGCCCCGAAGAGTTGCACAAATTCTGTATGCTTTCTATAAAGTCTTCACGAAGAAGCGTTATGGGTTTGTTGTTCATATAAAATTCCTCCTTAGTTAAATCCCTCCGGTTTAGTTACGCTGGTCAGCAAACCTCCTTGGAATTTATATGTTATACTGTTTATTGTAAACTCGCAAAACTCTCCTCCTTTTATCTTTGAATAATTAATAGTATAGTCTCCAATTTTGTCGCCTGTAACAGCTCCGCCGGCAATTTTATCGGTTGTAACCGCACCATCGGCAAGCTCAACTTCTGTAACTGCTCCTGTTTTTATCTTAGCGGTTGTAACAGCCCCACCGGCAATTTTATCGGTTGTAACGGCACCATTTTTCAATTCTAATGTGCTGATACAGCTATTTGCTAACTGTTTGCTTTGGATATAACCGGTAATGTTATCGGCAGAGATACCTTTTTTAAAAGTTACAGTACTATCAAATTGCGCCGTGGATTGAAATTCAAAAGGACAGTCCGCTCTTAATAAATTGTCGGACACCCAATAAGCCAATTTAATCATATAAATGTCATTCTCTTTATGTGCCCAAGCCATATAGTCATCGCCGTCTCCGTCTAAGTCGAAAGACAATCCTCTCATTTGAGTGTTGCCTCGCATGAAATTAGTGCCTATTCTACCTACATATTGACCTTTATAGTAAAATCCGACACCTTTATCGTTAAATCTTGCTAACAAAGTATCATCTGAATGTGTAGATGAAGAATAAATATTCATTTCCCCTTTTTCAAACTGAATATAATTACTGCACTTATTCCAGGAAAGCCTTACATGATCAGAGTTTTGTTCGATTTGGCTTCCTATAAAATTTCCCGATGAAGGATCGGTAGTAACCACCTTGCTTTTGAATCCGTCATAATTCTGAACAAATTCCGAAAAAGCGGTACTTGTCTCATCGGTTTTTGTAACAAGAGCACTTATACCGTTTTCAGTAATTGACAGCCTGGTGCTCAGGGCTTCTTCTTCCTTTTTGGCTCTGTTTACTTCTAAGGCAATTTCATCGGCAGTTTGAGAAATTTTTGTATGCAAGCCTGTTATAGAATCGTTAGCATTAATATCCAGCGCAGAGCCGTCTCCCCAAATATGCAGCAATCCGTTGTCATCAAATTTTAATAACGGATTTCCTTCATGAGAAACGGTAAGTATAGATTCGGAATTTGGGTCAACAACAAAGGTATTATGTCCGTTAGTTACCTTAAATCCGTCTTTGTCAAAGGACATAGAACCGTTTTCGTTATAAATACCCAATGCCTCGCCGAGTATCATTTTTCCGATTACGGTTTCGGCATTGACTCCATATCCGACTTTGAGTTTATACCCGTCCGTAGGGTCGAAAAAGTAATATTTTCCCACAGCGGTTTTTATTGTCTTCCAATTATCGTTTGTCATAGCCAGGGTGGAATTTATGATTTTAAGCTGCAAATCCGAATAATCATCCAGCATCGTCATATTCTCTAAGCAAAATACCGTGACTGTCCCATACCTGCGTTTGATTGTCCGCACCGCTGATTATTTTTTGGTTGGTTACGTCCAATCCCTTGTCTACCCAATCCTTTAGGTGTTTAAAGGATTGCTCTCCCGCCTCCGCCTGATTGGCTACCTCGCCGTAGCTTGAAGCTATGGACGAAGCCTGCTTTAAAATACTGTCCCAATCGCTTATCCCGTCCGCCGTTTCAAGTACATCGGAAAACTCTACCGACAATGTATTAAAATTATCAAAATCGCCTCCGAACTCAATAATTCTAAGGCGAAATATTTTATCGTCCGATTTGATTTTTATCCAATTTCCAAGCTCAAACTTATTTACAATCGGAGCAAACTCCTTCATCACAAGCAGATTTTTCAGGCTTGCCGAAATTGAGTGCTGAAGTATAGCGCTTTTGTATATTTCCTTACTGGCAGTTTCGATAAATTCCAGCGCTTTGTCAAATATCTCGGCATTGCTAAGCCCGTCGGATATGTAGTTATCGTTGCGGTAAACATCCTCACGGCGATAGGAACAAAACTCCGACCATAAATCCTCTCCCAAAAACTCATTAAAATTCAAAGCCTTTTGGGTGTTGTTTTTGATTTTTTCCAACTGCGTTTGTACGCCTTCTTTTATAAGCAGCCCGTCTTTGTCGTAAGTACCGCAGACAACGGTTATTTCATCCTCCCTTACCTTTATTTCGTTTTGCAAATATCCTAATTTATTAAAATAAGGCATATATATTTCGGTGTAAAGGTCGGGCTTCTTTCCCGCCCATAATTCCTTATCCGCAACTCCTTGATCTGTAAGGATATCAAGACAGCTTTGACAACTGTCATAAAAGATTTTCAGGCTCGATAAACCGTACTTACCGATTGTATTCTTAAAAGCACTGTCGCCGAGCTTGAATAAAGCGGTAATACCGTGAGCCTTATCCTCTTTTTTTGATAAAGTTTTATCGATCTTTTGCCTGACAAAATTTCCACGATCGTCATTTATCTGAATTGTCAAAGAATCGGTAGTTGCAGTGTCTTCCTCGTCGGAATATCGCGTGACCTTTAATCTGCCTCTCCATACACGATCGGAATAGCTGCTTTCTGTTACCTTTACCTGATATCGATTATCCACTACAGCCCTTGCGTAAGCGGCAACAGCCCCGCTGACGGTAGATTCGGAAGCAGCACCGATATCCATAACGGAAGTTGGAGATAATGCGGAGGAAGTAAGCTTTTTCACTTCGTCAGCCGCCGTTGTTTCGTTAATATCGGCAGAGGGCATCATAACGCTTTTCAAATAAAGCTCCGTTTCCAAAACATTATAATAAGCCGTCATAAGAGACGGAT
>CANEHP010000168.1 GCA_947427325.1 uncultured Clostridia bacterium
TCGGCAAAATTTGCCGAAAAGATGCGTGCCAATTTCTATGAGAACAAGTTCTTATGCTGAGAATAAAAACAGGCAAGGCTTTGCGAGAATGATTTTCGCAGAGCCTTGCCTGTTTTTATTCGGAAATTAGCGCAATAAATAGTATAAATCCTATTTCTCAACAATCACATTGTATTTTCTGAGCCAATAATCAAGCTGCACCAGATAAGCGAACATCTGCGGAGTTGTCATAAGCTGCCCGTACCAATTCTTCTTGAAAGCAGCTCCCTCGCTTTGCACCAGCTCGTAAAGCTTTTCCCTGTCCATAAGCTCATACAGGCGGCAGTCGGAGCTGTTTAACACCGTTCTGAACTGCTCTGACATAAGCTTGATATAGTCGGGATTATGGGTTTTGGGATAGGGTGATTTCTTTCTCCACGCTACGTCCTTTGGCAGAATTTTCTCTGCCGCAAGGCGAACCGCTCCCTTTTCCCTTTCACGGTAAAACTTTATTTCGGGGGGAATGTTATAGGCGTATTCCGCAATTCTGTGGTCGCAGAAGGGTACTCTCACCTCTAATCCGTGAGCCATGGAGCAGCGGTCCTTACGGGTCAGCAGAGTCTGCATAAACCAATAAAAATTCAGCATAAACATTCCCCTCATTTTCTTTTGAACGGGGGTGTCCGTGTCGAGAAGGTCTGCTTTTTTTACGGTGCTTTCCGCCAAATCCTCCACATAATCTGTGGGGGAGATTTCTCTTAACAGGTCGGTTCGCAAAAGACCGTAACGCTCTTCGGTGGAGGCCGCCCAGGGGAAGCCTTTTCTGTTCAGCATTTCCTCGTTTCTGAACCAAGGGTAGCCGCCGAAGATTTCGTCGGCGCACTCGCCGCTTACCGCCACAGTAAACCTCTTCTTAACTTCCCCGCAAAAGAGATAAAGGGAGCTGTCAACATCGGCCATACCCGCAGCGTCCCTTGCAAGAGTCGAGGGCAGCAGCGCTTCCGCCAATTCGGGAGTATCTATTACCACATTTAGGTGATTGCTGCCGATAAATTCGCTCATTTTGACTATCCAAGGGGCGTCCTCGTCGGGCTGGAAAAGAGACGCTTTGAAATTTTCCCTGTTGCCCTTGTAGTCCACCGAGTAGGTGCTTAGGGTCATTCCCTTTTTTCTGTATTCTTCGGCGGCAATGGCGCTGATTATGCTGCTGTCAAGCCCTCCCGACAAAAATGTACATAAGGGAACGTCGCTTACAAGCTGTCTTGTTACGCTGTCCTTTATGAGATAAGCCAAATGCTCCGCCGTTTCCTCCACCGTTTCGGTATGAGGCTTTGCTTTGGGCTTCCAATAGCAGTCTAACGAAAAAACGCCCTTTGCACAGCGCACAAAGCAGCCGGGCGGAACTTGCTTTATATCCCTGAAAATACCGCTGTCAGCCTTTACGCTCGGACCTAACAGCATTATCTGGGCAATCCCCTCGCTGTCAATAAGGGGCTTTACCAAAGGATTTCGGAGAATGGATTTTACCTCGGAGGCAAAAATCAGTCCGTTGCTTACGATAGAGTAATAAAGGGGCTTTACTCCCGCTCTGTCTCTTGCCATAAAAAACTGTTTTTTGGAATTATCCCATATTCCGAAGGCAAAAATCCCGTTAAGCCTGTCAAGGCATTTTTCTCCCCACTTTATATAAGCGGTAAGCAAAACCTCGGTGTCGGAATGCCCCTTAAAGTCATAACCAAGACCTTCCAGCTCTCTTTGCAGCTCCCCTGTGTTATACAGCTCGCCGTTGTAGCAGATGGTATAGTCTCCCTTTGTTAAAGGCTGTTTGCCGTTTTCGGGGTCTATGACCACAAGTCGGCGGTGAACAAAATTGCAATGCTCACTGTAATAGCCGCCCTCCTCATCGGGTCCTCTCGGAGTAAGGGAACGGCTCATCTCCTCCATTATTTCCCGTTTATTCTTTATATCCCTGCCGAAATCTATCCAGCCTGCAATGCCGCACATAATACTCTTCCTTTCTATGTAAATTTGGTTTTGTTATAGCTGTATTATTTTATGCGGAACAAGGGATTGTGACACAAAAAACAAATCCGTATGGCAGAGCGTTTACGCTTATTGCTATACGAATTTGTCGGATTATTAAAAAATTTTACTCCGTATCCAGCATGATCTCCTTAAGAGAAAGCCGCCCCATCTTTTTTCCGTAAAAGAACATTACAAGCTCATAAATAACGGCGAAGGAAATAAAGGTAATTACAAAAGCGGCAAAATCAAAATTAAACTCCGGCACATTGTCCACATCGGCAAATACTACGGTTACCATAATTTTTAACAGCGCATACTGATAAATTGTTCCTATGACAAAGCCCGCAAGTGCGGCGGGGCGGTATCCCTTCAGCACGGCATAGCGGCATTCCTTTTCGGAATAACCGAAGGCCCGCATTATGGCGGCGTTTTTTCCGTTGGCTCTGACCACGGAGGTAACTGCGATAAATAAAACCGTAAACGCCAGAACCAAGCCTATAAGCAGTACCATAGCCGAAATAATTTCATTTCCCAAGGTATCCATACCGAAAAACATCTGCACCATTGCGGAGTAGCAAAAGGCGGCAAAGCCGATAAAGAACACAAGGGATTTTCTTCCCCTTATTACCGCATTTTTCATATCCTTAACAAAGGGAAGTCCCTCCCTCAGCCTTACCTCCTTTGCTTTTATGCCGTTTTTCCCCTTCAGCAGTTCAAGAACGGGGGTTTTCATTTTTAATAGGGCGTAAATCACGGAAAGCAGTGCAAAAAGCACCGTCGGCAAAATCACAAGAAACAGCGCCGGCTCTGAGTGAAATTCCGCCTTAAATGCGGGCAGCATTTTGTCCTCATTCTGCACCCTGTAAAATTCGGGCATAAGACAGTATGCGCCGCCCAAGCCCAAAGCCGTTCCCGTAAAGACGCTTAGTCCGAAAATCCAAAAGCCCTGCGCTATGCTTAAATCGGAATAGCCCAGCGCCTTTAAAATTCCCAGCTCCTTTCGGTGAGAATCTATATAATGCTTAATATAAAACGCCAGCATTACCGCCGCAGTTATCAAAAGGCTGCCGCCGCTGACCGAAACCACCACAGTTCCCGTCATAACAAGGGCGTCGTAAAATATCCGTGCCTGTTCCGTGGCTATCTGTTCCTCTATGCTCTGCAAGTCGGCGTTGTAGTTCATAAAAAGAGTACATACAAACACTGCGCAGGCGGAAACGATAATTATTCCCAAAAGCTTAAAAGAATCCTTAATTCCCACTGCCATAGCTACCACCCTATCTCATAAGCGGTTTTGGGAGTCTTGTTTTCGTACTCCTCGGCGATTTTCCCGCTGTTCATTTTTATTACCTTTTGAGCCATTTGGGCTATATTTGCGTTATGGGTCACCATTATTACCGTAAAGCCCGATTTTTTTTGCAGCTTTGAGATGTAGTCAAGCATCTGCCGTCCCGTTTCCTCGTCCAATGCCCCCGTAGGCTCGTCAAGAAAAAGCACTTCGGGATTTTTCGCCAAGGCTCTGGCTGCGGATACGCGCTGCTGTTCTCCGCCGCTTAATTGGTGGGGATATTTGTCTCTTTTGTCCCCAAGACCCAGCATTTTTATTATTTCCCCGTAATTCTTGTTGCCGCCTAACTGTGCGCCCATTTTAACGTTTTTATCCACATTAAGATTTGGAAGCAGATAATACTGCTGAAAGATAAAGCCGATCCTTCTTTTTCGGAACTCGGTAAGCCCGCTGTCGGTAAGCTCTTCGATATTTTCGCCGTCATACAGCACGGAGCCTTCATTGGTGCGCTCCAAGCCCGAAAGAACATTCAAAAGAGTTGATTTTCCCGAACCCGACGCACCCAAAATCACGGTAAAGCTGCCCCTTTCTATTTCCAGTGAAATTCCCTTGAGTATTTCCGACCTGCTGTCCCCTGTGCCGTAAAACTTACGTATTTTTTCCGCTTTGATCATTTTATAATAATTCCCTTCCTCTTGAGGAGCGTTTGAAAGAACCCATTATTTAAAGTTCTTTCAAGCATTACCTCGTATAATATCCACTATCCATTTATAATCGGGCATTTTCTCCTTCGTCCGCATTTCGGGAAATGCCGCTAACTGCTCCATTATCCCCTGAACGCTGCTCCAAAAGGCAAAGGACAGGGAATAAGGATCGCCCTCTCTGAAATATCCGTATTTCTGTCCCGCCGCTATAATCTCTGCCGACTGCTCCACCTGATTTATTTCGCCGAAGATTTTCTTTATGCTTTGGGGTACGCTTTCGGAAAAGCCAAGACGTCCCATAATTACAAAAAGATACATTATATGGGGCTGTTCTATGGAATATTGAAACAGCATTTTTAAAAAGCCCTCAAAATAATCAAGGGGATTTTCAAAATTCATTTCCCTCGGATAATTTGTACGCATTGCGCCGTATCGGACTATCTCTTCAAAAAGCTTTTCCTTTGACTCGAAATAGTGGAACATCAGTCCAACGCTCATATCCGCAGCCTTTGCAATATCTCCTATTTTGGTTTCGGCATAGCCTTTTTTTGCAAACAGCTCAATGGCTTTATCTTTGATAAGCTGCCTTCGCTGCTCTTTTTGCTCGTCTCTTGCGGTCATTATTTCTCCTTTTGTTGAATTATAATTCATTGAATTTATATTCAATATCATAGCATAGTTTTTTCCTGTTGTCAATATGTAGTCTTAAACTGTCTTTTACGATTTTGAAACAAAAAAAAGGAACTGCATTTCACAGTCCCTTTTACTAAGAACTTGTTTTCATAGAAATTGGCACGCATCTTTTCGGCAAATTTTGCCGAT
>CANEHP010000169.1 GCA_947427325.1 uncultured Clostridia bacterium
CAACAAAATTATGCACGAAAATCTGCATACTGATTTTATGTGAACACGCTCTAAAAACAATTTCAAAATTCGCAAAATAAACATCCCTTCTATCTCATTCCGAAAGGAATTTCCAAATTCACAAAATGATGCTCCGCACTGTTTTGTCAACCGAGGGCTGTAAAAAAGCTGCAAGAACTTAGCCCCCTCAATTACAAAGCTTCTCCAAATCCTTTCTGAGTCTTTTAATAATCTTTTTCTCCAGCCTTGAAATATAGCTTTGGGAAATACCTATTTTGTCTGCCGCTTCCTTTTGGGTCAGCTCCTTGCCGTCCTTTAAGCCGAAGCGCATTTCCATTATAATTCTCTCTCTTTCGGGCAGCTCTTCAACTAACTTTCTTAAAACCTGCTGCTCCGTTTCATTTTCTATATTTATATTAACCACATCGTTGTCAGTGCCCAAAACGTCGGACAGCAGCAGCTCGTTGCCGTCCCAGTCCACATTTAAGGGTTCGTCTATGGAAATCTCGTGCTTGTATTGACTGGATTTTCTCAGAAACATAAGTATTTCGTTTTCAATGCATCTGCTGGCATAGGTAGCGAGCTTTATGTTCTTTTCCTTGCTGAAGGTGTTAACCGCCTTTATAAGCCCTATTGTGCCTATTGAAATAAGATCCTCAAGGTTTGTGCCTGTGGATTCAAACTTTTTGGCAATATATACCACCAACCGCAGATTGTGAACAATAAGTTCCTCCCTTGCCTTTTCAAAATCCGTGTCCATAAGCTCAAATACTTTTTGTTCCTCCTCCTTGGTAAGCGGCGGGGGAAGCGTGTCCGCGCCGTTTATGTAAAATACCTTTCCCGTTGCTTTAAAGCGTATCATAACCCCGATTTTTTCAATTAAGCCTTTTAAATTCATTGCTTTTTGCTCCTTTATGTTTATTTTTCGGTATACATTTCACAAAGCCGTAACGCCTTTTGCTTGATGCCGCTTTAGAACTTGTTCTCATAGGAACGGTGCGCAGATTTTCGAGCAAATTTTGTCGAGGACAAGGAAAAATTCCGCAGGTATACTCGTGTATTTCAAGGAATTTTGACGCAGTCGTCGGCAAAATTTGCCGAAAAGATGCGTGCCAATTTCTATGAGAACAAGTTCTTACAGTATCACGGGATTAAAAACAGCCTCTGCGCCTTTAAGCCCGGTTTTTGTAAATCCCGCCAAGGCTTCAACCTCTTTTTTCTTCTCTCCGTCATCTATAAAAATTTTGTCGGGCTTAAAGCAAACTGCCATTGTCCCCCCGGAAACGGTGGAGCAGGGAATCAGTCTTATGCCCTTTATACCTTCGGTCACTTTTTCCTTTTCCGAAAACTGCATTAAAACGCCCTCGGGACAAATTTGGCGGCATTTGTCAAGGTCGCAGAAAATAACGGGAAGCCCCGTAAAAAAATCCGTCAGCTTGTTGCCGCTGTCCGCTGTGGCGGAAAGGGTCACATTGCCTTTATCCGTGATAATTTCAAGAGTGTATTTTTTATCCAGAGCGTTTTTGGAGTCTAAAATTCTGCGTATTATTTTTATAATAAAATAGGCTGCCGCCGTTGCCGAAAGCGCCATCCATAAGGGAATATTGAAGTAGCTGATTCCATTGTTGTACATCATTCCCTCAGGGCAGACGAAAAGCCAAAGACCAAGCATAACTCCTGCGTACAGGCAGTTTATGAGAAAGAAAAAAGCGGTATTGCTCAAAAATTTCTTAATCCCTCCAAAGCCCCAGGCGGACAGCACGATAACGGAGGAAGCGGCAAGCTTTAATAAGAGATTTACAAAAAAGGGGAGGGCGGGCAGAAAAATTGCAAGAGAGGTAACAGCGCCTGCCGCCGCTGCCAAAATACGCCGTTTTAACAGAATTTTGCGGTGGAGAAGGCAGGACGCTCCCACTGTTAAAAAGTAGGTTATGTAAAAGTTTAAAAGCAGCAGGATATCTATGTAAATCACTCTCATTAAATCACCCTTTTTATTTTAGACCATTTCGGGCGAAAAAGCTGTCGAAAAAGTCAAGCTGTAAATTCCTCGGTTCAAATTTCAGTTTTCCGTATATTCAATAATTATGTTAACAAAAAATCAACATATTGCACAAAAACACAATAAAATAATTTAAAAGTATTGTAAAATATTTGAATTTGTGGTATATTATAACTATGGAAGCTGTCTTATAAAACAGACTTTCAAATACACTCTTTTCAGCAAAAGGAGGAAAATCTATGAAATTACAGATTACAGCCAAGAAAATGCAAATTCCTCAAGCCTTTAACGATTATGCGGACAAAAAGCTGTCAAAGCTTGACCGCTTTTTCGGAGATGAAGCCGATGCAAAGATAACAATCTCCACAATCAAAGATGATATAACCGTGGAGTTAACCGTAAAATATGAAAGTCTGATTTTCCGTGCAGAGCAGAGAGCGTCAGATAAAAACGACGCGCTTGACGCTTGTATAGATAAGATAATCCGTCAGATAAGAAAAAATAAAACTAAGGTGGAAAAAAGACTGAAATCCGGAGCATTTTCCGTTCAGGACGATGAAGAACCCGAGGAGCAGTCACAGTACACGGTTGTAAAGCACAAGAAATTCCAATTAAGACCTATGAATGTTGACGAGGCTATTCTTCAAATGAATATGCTTGACCATAACTTCTTTATGTTTAAAAACGGAGATACGGGAGAGGTTAATGTGGTTTATAAGCGTGATGACGGTAATTACGCTGTTTTAGAGCCGAGTAAGGAATAGATTTAAAATATTAAGGCAGCGCCGCACAAAAATGTGCGGCGCTGCCTTATACTAAGGAACCACTGATTATAATTGCTTCACCAACACCACCTCATAATCAAAAGGCGCAATCTGCAGTTTTCCGCTTTCCCTTGAATGATCTCTCAAAACCCGGTACTGTCTGCAATCTCCCAAGGTTTCATGAAGCATAAAGGTTTTGGATTTATGAGATTTGTTCAGATAGACCACCACGGCTTCCCCGGTTTTCCTATCTTCTCTCCTGAAAATGCAGTAGTCCCAGGTAACATCAATAAAGCTGATATCGCCCCTTGCCAATGCGCCCCTGCACTTTTGTCTTATCTGTCCCAGCTCGCAGGTGAATCGGATAAGGTTTTTGTCTTCATTTCCCCAAGGATAGGTGCGGCGGTTAAAGGGATCTTTATAGCCCTCCTGTCCCGCTTCGTCGCCATAGTAAATGCAGGGAATGCCGGGAAGGAAAAACTGTAAAACCATTGCGCATTTAAGCAGTGCAATTCCATAGACGTACTCCTGCGGAGAAAGACAGTTTGCCGCCTGCCAGCTTCTGTCGTTAAAGCCTATGTCCTTTCCCGCAAGCCTTGTAATAGCTCTTTCCGTATCATGGGTGGAAATAAAATTCATAAGAATATCAACGCAGGGCTTGGGGTAGTGTTCGGTAATTGTCATAATGCCGTCTGCAAAAGACTTTGGATCGGCATATTTAATATAATTCAATATACATTCTTTAAAGGGATAGTTCATAACGCTGTCAAGCTGTTTTCCGTTAAGGTAGCGTCGGCGCACTCCGTAGCTTTCCTTATTTGACGCATCCTCCCATACCTCTCCGTAAATCACCTTGTCGTCGCCCTTTTGCTTAACGGCGATGCGGAGATTATCTAAAAATTCATCGGGCAGCTCGTCGGCAACATCCAAACGCCAGCCCGCCGCACCGGCGTCAAGCCATTTCTGCAAAACTCCGTTTTCACCGCAAATATACTGTGTGTAGGAAGGATTGTTTTCGTTTACATTGGGCAGATTGGTAAAGCCCCACCAGCTTTCGTAAAGAGAAGGGTATTTTATAAAGCTGTACCAATCTCGGTAGGGGCTTTCGGGATCACGGTAGGCGCCGCTATGTTCGCCGTATCTGCCGTTTTTGTTGAAGTAAACCGAATCTGCTCCCGTATGGCTGAACACACCGTCAAGGATAATGTTTATCCCCTGATCCCTTGCACTTTTGCACAGTTCTCGAAAATCCTTTTCCGTTCCCATTACAGGGTCGATCCGTTCGTAACAGGCGGTGCTGTAACGGTGGTTTTCATGGGACTCGAATATGGGATTGAGATAAAGGCAAGTAACGCCCAGGCTTTTTAAATAGGGCAGCTTTGACTGTATGCCCTTTAAATTCCCGCCGAAGTAATCGCTGTTGGTGATAACGCCTTGATTGTTGGGCTGCCACACGGGCATATCGTTCCAATTAGTGTGATATTGTCTGTCCGTGGGCATCTGAGGCGCATTGTCGGGATTAGCGTCATATATGGCGAAGCGGTCGGGGAAGATCTGATACATAATCCCTCCCTTAAGCCATTCGGGGGTAGTCATACCCTGTTCATACACTGTAAGCTGAAATAATTCGCCGTTGTCAAATCCGCCGAAGGACGCCCCGCTGCGCTTTATGTAGCGGCGGTCGTTTTCATTGGCAAGGAAAAAGTAATATTGATGAAGTCCCGTATGCTCGGGGATATACACACCCTGATAAAGGCGGAATTTTTCGCCGTTCTTTTCCTGTATTCCCTCTCCCGCAAGAACGGTAAACTTTTCCTTAAAGCCCGGACGGAACATTACAAGTACGCATTCGGCATAGTTAAGGTCCACAGGCACGGTTATGCGGAATTGAATTTCCGTGTGTCTTTCAACTGCGCCGAAGGGGGATTTATAATAAATATTAAAACAGTCGTAAATCGGTAAGCTCATAAGTCTGCTCCTTTTTAAAAAGATCTGATAATAGAGCGTGTTCACATAAAGCTCAGCATGCATCTTTTCGGCAAATTTTGCCGCCT
>CANEHP010000170.1 GCA_947427325.1 uncultured Clostridia bacterium
CATTGTTCTGCGAGGTTATCCTCGCACGGTAAAATGTTTTTTTACAGCCCCATTTAAAATATCATTAATCGTTTTCACCGCCTATGGGAATGTGGTGTTTTTCAAAGAAACGGCTTGAAATATCGGCAGAAACGTAAAATTTTAAATCTGTCGGCGAAGCCGACGCCTAAACTGCTAACTGTCAACTGACAAATGTCAATTTTTTACAGCCTTTTTTTATTATACTAATTATATTATAAGCTACACCATCATCAATGCCAATAGCACCAAAAACGCATAGAACGCAGGATTGGTAAAAATCAGCTTAGCTTGATACTTCGGCGCAAGTACGGATTTGTTGACGGTTTTAAACAGCATTCCCGCAATCATAACCCCAACGGCGGGAATGCCTATCCAGAAGGAGAAGGTTAAAGCCTCGCCTGTAAGGTTTGAAACGGACAAGGCAGGCTCCGCTTCTCCCGTTACCGCCGTCAGATATTGACTTAAGGTTACAAGCGCATTATTCAGCACATGAAGTATCATAGGGGGAATAACCGAGTTTGTGTTTACCGCCAGCAGAGCAAACAGCATACCTACCACAAAGGCGTAGGGCATTTGATCAAAGTTTCCGTGATAAAAGCCGAAAAGCAGGGCGGTTACAATAATGGCGAACCAATCTCCGTGTTTTCTTAAGGGATAAAGCAGCAGCTTTCTGAAAATAAGCTCTTCAAATATCGGAGCTGCCACAGCCACAAAAAAGAACAGTATCCAAAAGCTGCCCATCTCCCCCCGGGGAGGAACTGTGCCTTCCATAGCGTCGGGGATCTCTCCTGTTCCGAAAAGAGAATCCAACACCGATGCAACGGCTTTTGCCAAAAATCCCGCCAAAGAGCCTAAAAAGCAGGCGGCAAAAAAGGTAAGCACACTGTTCGGCACAGGCGAGATGACGGGGTGGCGGGGATAGGGTATTTTTTCCCCTATCTCCTTTCTAAACAGCAGAAAAGCGGCGGCGGCGGGAATAAGATATGCACAAAGATCATTTGCAAGCCAGCTTATAAAATATCTGATTTCCAAGCTTGAATCAGCGCCCAAGGCCTGCACTGCGGCAACGGCGGGAAAGTAAAAAATATAGTAAAGAAAATTTGTGTTAAGCACTACTGTTAACGCAAAAACAGCAAGCTTGAATATTGTTGCTTTAAAGGATTTTTCCGTATCTATAATTGCGCTTGTATCGCCGAAATAAGGAGCCTGATACCGATACCGGCCGTTATTGTAACAGCCGTTTTGGTTTTGGTACGGGTTACAGCCGTTTTGGTTCGGGCTGCTTTGATATGAATTACAGCCGTTTTGGTTCGGATTGCTTTGATACGGATTATTATAATCGCCCTGATTGAAATTACAATAATCGGCTTGACCTTCATTATTTTGAAAGCCGCCGTAATTTTGGGGCGCACCGCTGCGGCTGCTGTTATTGTTTGGCGGCAGACTTTGGTTATTGTTATTTTCCATTGTAGTCCTTTCGTGTTTCTAAGAACTTGTTCTCATAGGAATGGTGTGCGGATTTTCGAGCAAATTTTGTCGAGGACAAGGAAAAATTCCGCAGGAATACTTGTGTATTTCAAGGAATTTTGACGCAGTCATCGGCAAAATTTGCCGAAAAGATGCGTGCCAATTTCTATGAGAACAAGTTCTAAAATTGTTATTCCCTCAAAAATATTCGGCTACTGTCCTATAAGCATCAATATTAACTTAATCATATAGTTTTCTCCCATAACGTCTATCATCAAAAGCTCGGCGGCTATAACAGAGCCGCTATGCGCAAGAACAGCCAACTTTTTGCCGTTGCTTACCTCCGCCCATAATTTTGGGGGAGAGAATTTTTTTATTTTAATCAGCTTTTTAATCATAGAAGCAAAGCCGAAAATCGCTGTAATCAAAACCGCTGTCATAAACAATGCGTAAAAGGTCATAACCAGATGCTGACCGTCAGTAAGCTCCGCCGCAGGGTCAAGCGCTCTTATTTTAAATGCGTCGGTGGAAATAAAGATCATAATTATTCCTCCCACAGAATTAAACAGAGCGTGAAGAATTGTGGAGCAGAACAAGGATTTTGTGGCAACGGCTATATAGCCCAAACAGATACCTAAGGCGAAAGCGTAAAAAAACTGCCTGAAATTGCCATGATAAATTCCGAAGCAAAAGGCCGAAACAAAGATAGCCAAGCCGTTTCCGTAGGGCTGAAGCAGCCTTAAAACCGCTCCTCTGAAAATAAATTCTTCAAAAAAGGGGGCAATAACCGTCAGCAAAAAGAACAGTATGAAGGACGAGCCGAAATTCGGCGGATTTAAACCTGTGGTATTTACCATATCGCCGATACCGCCTTTTGCGTTAAGCAGCAGAATTATTCCCATTGTAACAAGGTTTACCGACATTCCTGCGCCGTAAAGGGCGGGGAAGTTTGCTATGGCTTTTTTTGTGTTTTTCGGCGCTTTAAATCCTCCGCAGATGTTCTTAAGGCTGTATTTCAGCATAACTGCCGCCAGGATTGACGGAATAATTTGCAGGCAAATTCCCGAATACATTAGTTTAATTGCATAAACAAGGCTTGGAGAAGCGGTATCCGGGTTTTCGAAAAGCCTTTCCAATAATGGCGAAAGACCGCTTGCCAAATCTCTTATTAGCAGCGTTACGGTGAGGAAAAAACCCAATTTAAGGCAGTCCGCCCTGTAGCTTTTCATTGTATCGGGCTTAATGTCGGGCTTAATGTCGGGCTTGATATCGGGCTTACTATCGGGCTTGTTCCCGCCGCCGTTCGGGTATATTTTTTCATTATCCCTGCCGCCTTCTTCCTGCAAAGGGGCAGGCAGCGGTTCTTCATAAACCGTGTTGTTAACGAGGGAGGTGTTTTTTTCTGTAATATTCTGATGTAAATTTTCTTCCATAGCTGTTTCCTTAAGTTTTTCCGAGCATTTTTGATCCAAAAGACCTTGCTCAAAAGTTCCCGGGCCGATTTTATGCAAGCGGGATCATTATCGGATATGCCCGAAATTCAAATGCTAAAATAATATGGAAAGGGGTTTATCGGTGAATATTCTGTCAATAGCCTGTGCAAAAAGGCTGTGAGTTTCAAGCAGCTTTATTTTTTCGCTTCGTTTTTCCTCGGGCAATAAAATAGTATCCAACAAAATAAGCTCTTTAATGGGGGAGGCTTCTATTCTTTCCAAAGCGGGACCCGATAACACCCCATGGCTGGCGCAGGCATATACCTCCCTTGCTCCGCCTGTTTCCACTGCCGCTCTTGCGGCGTTGCAGAGAGTGCCCGCCGTGTCAACCATATCATCCGCAATTATAACCGTTTTATCTCTTACATCGCCTATTATATTCATTACCTCGCAAACATTTGCCTTTTGTCTGCGCTTATCTATAATAGCCAAGCCCACTCCGATACGGGAGGCAAAGTTTCTCACTCTTGCCACCGAGCCTACATCGGGGCTAAGGCATACAAGGCTGTCCTCCTGCTCCGCAAATCTTTTTTTAAAATAGGGGGCAAGCACCGACACACCCTGCAAATGATCCAGCGGAATATCAAAAAAGCCCTGAATTTGCGGGCAGTGCAGGTCTAAGGTAAGAACGCGGTCTGCTCCTGCGGTGGTAATAAGGTTTGCCACAAGCTTTGCGGATATGGGATCTCTGCTTTTGGTTTTTCTGTCCTGTCTTGCATAGCCGAAATACGGAATTACTGCGGTTATGCCTGCGGCGCTGGCTCTTTTTAATGCGTCGATCATTATAAGCAGCTCCATAAGGTTATTATTTACGGGACTTGAGGTGGATTGAACTACGAAAACCTCCGAGCCTCTTACGCTTTCGCTTATAGAGCAGCTGATTTCGCCGTCGCTGAACATTCCGATCTGAGCGTCGCCTAAGGACAGACCCAAGTCCTTTGCGATAGCGGCGGCTAAGGGGCGGTTGGAGTTGCAGGAGAAAATTTTAATGTCTTTTCCATGTGCGTTCATAGCTTTTTACTTCCTTTTTTGTTTTTGGGGGAGTATATTTTTATTGTACCATAAAATCAAGGGGATTACAATCTTTGAAAAGGAAAAAACCGCGAATCAAAACTGCGTTTAATGGAAAACCCCGGGTATTGCTCTTTTAAAAACAAAGACCTCCGAATCTGCTGCGGAAGTCTTACTTTATAATATTAAGATTATTCAGGTTTATTCGGGTTTATTCAGGTCAATTATGCGCCGATATAAACATCCTCAAAGTCGGAAACGGTAACATCATGCTTAACTCTGTCTCTTACCTCTGCCTTTTTGGCATTGTTAAAGCGGTCCAATGTGCCCGCAAGATATCCTGTAACACGGCGGATACGCTGAAAAGGAACGCTGTCGTAGTGGTATTCTATATCAACATAGTTTCCGTCAACTATTGTAATATCCATTGATTCGATTTTCTTTTCGGGATAGAGCTTCTTAGCTCTCTGAACATAAGCTTCTTTTTCCTCGCTGCTGATTGTGCCGCCAATTACATTAACCTTTATCATTTTAGTTGTCCTTTCATTATTTTGTTGCTGTTCTTGTATTATACCACTATATAGTGTAGATTGCAATAGCTTTTTGAGAAATTTTTTTGTAATTTTTTTGTTAATTCCTACAAAATTTTTCGATTTATATCAAGCGCTGTGAAAATTTTCCGCCTCCGTCAAGGAAAGCCGGGCTGATTTTTGGCTGCTTTTGGGAAGGCTGTGCCGGTTTTTTTCCGCACTTGAAAGTGTTGTGATGTTTTTACAGCTTTTTAGAACTTGTTCTCATAGGAATGGTGCACGGAT
>CANEHP010000171.1 GCA_947427325.1 uncultured Clostridia bacterium
TCACACTTATTGCAGCTTCTTTGCTACTGTTGCATTTACTTTGAGAATTTACGAAAACATTCTTGCAACAATCACTCAATATCCCAATAATCACACGAAACCCCATAAATCACACGATTTGAAGTTTGAAGCAGGGCTAAAAACTCCCAAGAAAGCAAAGCAACCGCCGTGAAAATGTTCACAGCGGCCGTTGCCTTTCACTCCAAAGTATGAGAAATCCCTTGAAATAAAGGGCTTTTCAGGCAAAAAGAAAGGCAACCGACTTTGTATCAAAATCGGTTGCCTTATTTGGCAGGGGTGGTAGGAATCGAACCCACGTCAAAGGTTTTGGAGACCCCTATTCTACCATTGAACCACACCCCTATTGAAACGGTTCAACCGTAATAAAAATAAAAATGGTGCGCCAACAGGGACTCGAACCCCGGACCAACCGGTTATGAGCCGGTTGCTCTAACCAACTGAGCTATTGGCGCAGTTAAAGAGCAGGTTTGCTCTTAAAAAATATTACCCGTAAGGGCAATATATACAGTTTATTTATTTTTGGTGATCCACCCGGGAATCGAACCCGGGACACCCTGCTTAAAAGGCAGGTGCTCTGCCGCCTGAGCTAGTGGATCATATATCCGCAAAACTGCAACGATGATATTATACCAAAAAAAAAATGCCTTGTCAATACTTTTTTTATATTTTTTGGAGTGTTACAACAGATATTGGACAAAAGAATAAAAAATATTAAGAGAAAGCCAAAAATCTTATGAAATAAAGTTATTAATCAAAATCCACAAAAAGAAGGCAAGAAGAAAGCAAGAGGCAATCAAGAAGGAATCAAGCTACCGATAAATAACAGTATAACAATCAAAGGATTTTAAAGCTGCTTGCGCCACACTCTGTATGCAGCCTTGTTAGGGGGCTTGCAACAATTCTGACCCGATAGTTTAAGTTACGGGCGGCATTAAATGCCGTATCCTCGTTTGGGAAAATTCCGTATACCGCACTTCCGCTTCCTGTTAAAGAAGCTCCCTTGGCCCCGCTGTTTATTAAAGCCTCCTTTATCGCTTTTGTTTCTTGAACATTGTTCAATAGTTCGAAAATATTATAAAAGCTGTTTGATATTTCAGACAGTTCCCCTTTTTTTAGTGCTCTTAACAGCTTCTCGGGTTCGGATACGGACTTTATGGGATTTTTGTCGTATTGACCATAGGCCTCTGCCGTATTACAGGAAAAATCCGGCTTAATAATCAAAACCGAGCAGAGCGGCAATCCCGCAATATCGGTCATTATCTCACCTATGCCCTTGCAATAGGCGCACCCTCCTCTTATGCAAAAAGAAACATCCGCCCCCAATACCGCTCCCATTTTTTCAAGCTCCGCCTTTGAAAAAGGTTTGCCGCAAAGCTCGTTTAAAGCCACAAGGACAGCCGCCCCGTCAGTGCTGCTGCCGCCAAGACCTGCCATAACGGGAATATTCTTTTCTATGTCAATGATAACCTTGCCGCTTCCTCCGCATTCAGCCAAAAAAAGCCTGGCAGCCTTATATGCAATATTTCTTTCATCACATGGAATCAAAGGATTATTACACACAATCTCAAAAGAGCTTTCGGAGCGCTTCTCAAAAGTAACCGTCACATTATCATATAAGCCTATCTGCTGCATTATGTTATTTAAAGTGTGATAACCGTTTGGGAGCGCTCCTGTTATATCGAGAAAAAGATTTATTTTGGCATATGCGGGCAGCGTAATTGTTTCACCCATTGATTTTCAGCTCCTCCAAAAATTCCTTAATTCTTTCCAGGGCTGTGTTAAGGTGCGCCAGGGAATATGCGTAGCTGACCCTAACAAAGCCTTCCCCGCTTGCGCCAAAGGCGTCTCCGGGAACAATAGCCACCTTTTTTGAATTAAGCAGGCGCGTGCAAAACTCCCCGGAGGTCAGTCCTGTGGATTTTATGCAGGGGAAAGCATAAAATGCGCCCTCAGGCTCAAAGCAGTAAAGACCCATATCGTTAAAGCCCTTTACCACAAAACGCCGTCTTGCGTTGTATTCGTCCCTCATTCTCCTTACGTCCTCCTCGCACTCGGTCATAGCGGTTATAGCCGCATATTGGCTGGTGGTGGGACTGCACATAATTGCATATTGGTGAATTTTCAGCATTTGCGTGGTTATGGGCTTGGGTGCGGCAAAATATCCCATGCGCCAGCCCGTCATAGAAAACGCCTTTGAAAATCCGTTTATCATTATGGTACGCTCACGCATTCCCTCAATCTCGGCAAAGGAAACATGACGCTCGTCACAATAGGTAAGCTCGCTGTAGATTTCATCGGAAATTACAAAAATATCCTTATCCCTTATGACGTCGGCGATTTCTTCAAGCTCCCTGCGGTGCATAACCGCTCCCGTGGGGTTATTGGGGAAAGGCAGTACCAAGGCTTTTGTTTTGGGAGTAATTTTCTCCGCCAATGCCCGAGGGGTAAGCTTGAATTTATCCTCCGGCTTGGTTTCCACCACCACAGGCGTTCCCCCTGCCATACTTACAAGAGGGCAGTAGCAGACAAAGCCGGGTTCGACTACAATAACCTCGTCGCCCGGATTAAGTATTGCGCGGAAGGCGCAGTCTATAGCTTCAGAGCCGCCCACGGTAACGACAATCTCGCTTTTCGGGTCGTAGGAAACGCCGACTTTTCGGTTTATATATTCGGCAATGACCTCCCGAAGCCGTATAAGTCCCGAATTTGCGGTATAGGCGGTTTTGCCCTTTTCAAGTGTTTTTATCGCTTCCTTTCGTACAGCCCACGGAGTTTTAAAATCGGGTTCTCCCACAGAAAGAGAAATAACATTCTCAACGGTTGAAGCAATATCGAAAAATTTTCTTATGCCGGAAAACTTTACCTCCCGAACTGTCCGAGAAAGCAGCTTGTCATAATCCATCACGGTGATACAAGACTCCTTTCGTCAGCTTCTTCTCCCGAAAAATTAACGCCCTTTTCCTTATATCTTTGGAGAATAAAATGGGTAGTGGTAGATAAAACCCCGTCAAGGGTAGCGAGACGTTCGGACACAAACAAGGCTATGTCACGAAGACTTTTTCCTCTGATAATTACCGCTAAATCAAATCCGCCGCTCATAAGCTGAACAGTATCCACCTCGTCGTATTGGGCAATAATTTTTGCCACATCGTCATAGCCGCACTCCACCTGCGGAGATACTCTAAGCTCGATTAAAGCCGTAACTGCGTTTTTATCGTATTTTTCCTCATTGATTATGGCGGAATAGCCTATAATAATTCCGTCCTCCTCAAGCTTTTTTACCTGCGCCGCCGCCATTTCGGATGAAATTCCCAAAATCGAAGCCAGCTGTTCATTGGAAAGTCTTGCGTTTTCCCTTAATAAATCAACCAAGGTTTTCATTCTGTTTTTCCTTTCAAATTTATATTTTTATGGCAATGGGTTTTCTGTGATCATAATAATATATTCTGTCAAAGCCGCATTTTTTTGCAAGAGCAATACCCTCGGCAATTCCCTTTCCCAAATCGGCGGTGCAGTGCGCGTCCGAGCCTATTGTTAATATCTCGCCGCCAAGCCTTCTGTAAAGTCTTACATAATGCTCATCGGGAAGGGTAACGCCGATTTTTTGCCTAAGTCCCGAAGTGTTTATTTCTATGCCCATATTATTTTTTATAAGAGTTTTTAATATTTCCGAAATAATACCCTCATACTGTGTCATAGAAATATTTATTCCGAAATCCCCCGCTATGTAGCGCAAAGGATATGTTAAATGCCCTAAAACATCAAATTTTCCCCATTCCGCCATTTCCAGAAGCTCGTCAAAATAAAGCCTTAACAAATAGTTTGGGTCAACTTCCCTGTAATCCAAACAGTAAAAATCCTCCCAGCCCTTAACCATATGACATGACCCTATAATAAACTCATAATCATAGCTGTCAAGCATTCTTTCCGTAAGCTCATAATCATGAACGGGCTGTCCCAGCTCCACGCCGTAGTGAATATCGACCCTGCCCTTATATTCCTCAATCAGCGGCGGTAAAAGCAATGAGGACTGTCTGACAGGCTCTTCGTAAGGGAATTCTTCATCATAAAATTTGTTTATCTCTAAATGGTCTGTCACGGTATAATGCTCTATCCCCAGCTCACAGGCTCGCTCCGCCATTTCGCCAAGGGTATTTTTTCCGTCGGGAGACTGTGCGGAGTGATTGTGGCTGTCTACAGGTATTAAAAAATCTTTTTCTGCATTCACAGCTTCTCCTTCCTTTGTTCGTGTAATATATGTGTTTTATTATTTTATCACAAATACAAAGTTTTGTCTACTGAAATCTTTACATTTGAAAAAAATTTCGCTATAATATATTAAAAAAATAATATCTGAAAGGAAAAGATTATATGAAAGCGGTAGTAGCGGTAATAGGCAAGGACACGGTGGGTATTCTGGCAAGGATCAGCGCAATATGCGCCGGCGACAATGTAAACGTTATGGATGTTACGCAAACGATTATGCAGGATATGTTCGCCATGACCATGCTTATAGATATCTCGAAATGCACCGAGGAATACGGCATTTTGGCCGATAAGCTTAAAAAGGCGGGTGAGGAAATGAACTTACAGGTTCATGTCATGCATGAGGATATTTTTAACTCTATGCACCATGTGTGACGGGATTGCAGAATCGGAACGGATCAATATAAAATATTTTAACGCTATTTATAATAATCGGAAGGGAACAGTTTAATGGTCAGCACAAACGATATACTTG
>CANEHP010000172.1 GCA_947427325.1 uncultured Clostridia bacterium
ATGAACTAAAATCTGCATACTGATTTTATTTGAACACTCTCTAAAAGATGTTGACAAAAAAAGAAAACCGAGTATAATATAAATATAATCTGTTTCGGGGCGGAGTGAAATTCTCCACCGGCAGTAAAGTCTGCGAGCCTGTTTTCGGATAACAATCCGATGATAGGTTGAATCGGTGAAATTCCGATACCGACGGTATAGTCCGGATGAAAGAATCAGAATGTTTTTATTATGAAACATTTTCGCCCCCGCTTTATGTGGGGGCGCTTTATTTTTGCGGCGGCTTCTTTAAGACGAGGCCGATCTTCGAAGATAAAGCGCCCTCGTATAGTCGGGGGCGTTTTGCACCCAAAAATCACACAAACAGATTAGTAAAAACAATTTACAGAAAGGTGATTTTTATGACTACAACAACAAAAAACCGTACAAACACAAACGTTCGCAAAATTGCAGTAACGGCAGTTTTGGCGGCACTGGCGGCAGTTATTCAGCTGTTTGAAATTCCCGTGCCCATGCTTATTCCTTCATTTGTAAAGCTGGACTTTTCGGAGCTTCCCGCACTGATTGCCTCCTTTGTAGTTTCCCCTTGGGCGGGAATACCTGTCTGCCTTGTCAAAAACATAGTAAAGCTTACCACAACATCGTCTGCGGGAGTAGGAGAGCTGTGCAACTTCCTTTTGGGAATATGTATGGTAGTTCCCGCAGGGCTTATCTATCATCATAAAAAGACAAGGAAAACAGCCTTAATCGGTTGTGTTACAGGCTGTATAATCAGCGCTTTACTTAGCGTATTTGTTAATTATTTTATCAGCTATCCCGCTTTTTATCAGTTTATCGCTCCGGAAGAGGTCGTTCTGGAAGCGTATAGGGTGATTCTTCCAAGTACGAAAAATATATTTCAAGCCTTATTGATTTTTAATATGCCTTTTACATTTGTGAAGTTTCTTTTGGATTCGGTTTTTACTTTTTTGATTTATAAACCGCTTTCCAATGCTTTAAAGAAAATATGGTAAATATACGAAAAATAAGCAACTGAAAAAAATTGACGGTTAGGAAAGCGTATCGGTCATAAAGAAAGGAAAAAATTCATGGCAAGGACACTGAGCGAGGAAGTAAAACAGGCGCTTTGTGATATTTATTATAACGAGCGCACCGGACGGGGCAAAGAGGCTCTCGCCCTACTAAAACAGGCTTCGGAGGCGGGAGACGGAGATGCGACCTGTGTGTTGGCTCGCTGCTACTGCGGAAGGCAGTACGTGTGGGCGGGACACGGTTTTCCCGACGATGACGACAAGGCTGTGGAGCTTTTGCACAAAGCGGTTGAACAGGGCAGCGCCTTAGGCGTTTTGGTTGCCATACGTTCGGGCGAACTGACGCCGGAGCTGGAAAAGAATATGCCCTTTGCCAATTTGCAGGAGGCGATGAAGGAAGCTCTGGAGCTGGCGGAGGGCGGAGAACCTTTTGCGCAGTACGTGGTGGGAAACGTTTATTTCTGGTGGGATTTTCTGCGTATAGAGAACAAAAACGCAGGCTCATTTCCAAATCATCAGGCTTTTAAAGCATATCTTAAGGAGAATATTTCCAAATGTGAGGATTGGTTTTGGAAATCTTTTAATGGCGGTATGTACTTTGCCGCCAACAATCTGAACAGATACTACACAAAGGGAGACGAAGACATAATCCTGCCACAGCCCGAGAAGGCGCAGGATCTGTATAAGATCGGCGCTGAGGCGGGACATCCGATTATGCAGGCTATTTATGCGGACGACCTGACCAAGGAGGGCCGCAAGGAGGAGGCCTTGAGTTGGTATAAAAAGGCAGCCGAGGGAGGACACCCGGGCGCTTGGTACAATGTGGGGCGCTGCTATTTTAACGGAGAGGGGACTGCACAGAATGATTCCTATGCCGTACAGTGCTTTGAAAAAGAGCTTGAGAGAGATCCCTTTTATGAAGGCGCATGCAACCTGTTGGGAAAGGCGTACTTTTTCGGCAGAGGAGTTCCTCTTGACTACGAAAAAGCATATAAATATATTTACACGGCATTTAAAATGCATGACAGCACATGGGGCGTGTTTTATCTTGCGCAATGCGCCTTTAACGGCTGGGGAACGCCGTTGGATTACGGTATGGCAATGATGTTTTTGGATAAAATGACATTTCATAATCCCGAAGCCGATTATATGCGGGGATATATTTACGCCAGAGGACTGGGCGGCGTAACCGAAGACATAAAAACAGGCGTGGAATATCTTAAAAAGGCGGGAAATTCCGAAAATGCAAAGGAAGAGCTTTCACATTATAAAAAAACCCTGTTTGGAAAATGGGTAAGAAGGTTCTAACCGTGGTTTTTGACCGCTAACTTTACCTAATCGGATTTTCGGCTTTCTTTCAGAATCTATCCACATAGGAAATGAATTAGTATAAATACTAATCTCTTTTAAAACAAACGTGTCTGCACTTTTGCTTGAAAAAACAGCAGAAAGTGCAGACACGTTTGTTTTTTTCTCAATACAGTTATGTGTAATATACCCGCTTTCAAAAAATGCAGGGCTGATTTTTAGCCGCTCACAAAAGAGCTGCGGCAGTTTTCAGCCCCCTATTTTTATCCCTTGATCCAATCAATACAAATCGCTGACCTGCGAAGCCTCCACGATTTCATATTCCGCCTTTATGCTGCCGTCTTCGGCAGTGCTGACGGTTATGTAAATCTGTATAAGCTGCTGTTCAAGCACGGTGCGGTTAAAAAGTCCGTCGGTGGGTCTTATATCGTAGGTGTACTGAACCATTATATTTCCCGAACTGCCGTTAAGAATAATATCGTAACCGCCTGTCCTGCCGATTTGCGCCGCTAAGCCGCTGCCGTCCTCGGCGATTACGGGAGTAATCTTCTCCACCTCTGCGCCGACTCTGTCCTCAGAGCCGTAAATAACCGTACCGTCAGAGCTTATGGCAATATTTTCGCTTGTCATTTCCATTCGCATATTAGTGGCTGTAAATCTTGAGGTCTTTTGTCCGTCAAACAGAGTCTGCCCGAATTTTCCTTCTAAAAACAGCATATTATCCTCGGGCTTTTTCTTTAATTCAAAGGAAAACCAAGGGTAAAATTCGGGCTTTCCGCTTTTAAGGGCAGCGTCCAAAAGCTCCTCCTCCGTAAATTCGGTAGTAAGCAGACTTTGGGACAGCTCCTCCATCTTCTTTTCGTCAATTCCGCTGCTGTAAAGCCTTTTTGCCACCATTGACGAGGCATATGCGGAAGATTTGGTTTCCTTGTAGTCGCATACATATGTAAGCTCTCCGCCGGAATATGCCAATACCAAAACTCCTGCCAAAATTCCGACTACAAGAATGATAAGCAAAATAATTGTAATTTTTTTCATAGCAGCTCCTTAATTTTCAGGTATTTTATATGCTAAAAATCAAATGCAATAAAAATTAGTGTCCCAGGCGGGAATATAAGGGTGATGTCTTAAATAAAGCTTATATCCGCTGTTCATTTCCTTTATTAAAAGCGGAAGCTCCGTCAGATCCTCCGTGCGGTGATATGCGGAAAGAATAAGCTTAGGCTTATGCTGTGAAATGCTCCTTCTTGTGCCCTCCAAGGCCTCCCTTTCGCAGCCCTCCACATCAAGCTTTATAAGTGTGGGGATTTTTTCCCCAAGCATACTGTCGGCGGATATCCCTTGTACCTTAACTACCTCTCCCCTGCCGTATTTGGTGCAGACCGAGCTGTTTCTGCCGCCGCTTTTTCGAAATTCAAGCTCTGTGTTTTCGCTCCATGCCGCAGCGTTTATCGGGTGAAATATTCCCCTGCCCAAAGAGTAATTGCGCCTTACCATTTTGCCGAAGTTTTTGAAATCGGGTTCAACGGCGTAAATCTCGTTGAATTTCTTACCCGTAAGCCTTAAAAATTTTTCAACGGTATCTCCGCTGTATGCTCCCAAATCCACATAGGTTTCGTCAGATCCTATATCCAAAAGGGAATATGCCTCTTCCTCGGGCGTTTCGCAGCTTTTTAAATACCTTATATCCCCCGAAACCTTATAGTTTACTATACAGTCAAAAACCTCCCGGGATTTTTCGTCTGCCAAAAGCTTACGCACCCTGCTTAATTTTTTTTCGTTGGCAATCACATAGCTGCTGTCAAAAAGCCCTTCCCCTACCACGGGAACATCGGGCGCATACAGCTCGTACCTTTCCGCAAGACCGTAAAGCTTTTCCGTCACTTCGGGCAGGCTGCTGCCAAAGCATACGACTATTATAAAATCTCTGTATTTTTCCTCTATTTCCGACAGCTTTTTTACCTGATACCCCAAAAAGCTGTGACCTCTCACAAATTCATCGCTTGCCATAAACTCGGCGGGCTTTATGCCAAGCTGCTCTAACACAGCCATTATCTTTTCCGCACCGTCGCCCATACCGTACATCACTATGGGCTTGTCTGCCGTTTTAAGCCGCTGCCATACGCTTTGCGGCAAGTTATCAAATTCCATGGCTTTGACCGTTCCCTTTTAAGTAATTTTATTCGCAAATGTTTGCGTTGTCAAGCTCTCCGTCAACATTTACCGTAATCTGGTTATACTCCGAAAATCGTAATGGATTTTTCAACAGCATTTTCACTTTGTGGTGGGTCTTGTTCTATTTTATTCAAATTGCTTTGAAAATCGCCTTTCCCGTCTTGCGACGAGGCGCGCTCCCCGCGGGTTCTTAGGGTGACAGGGAGCAAACTTTGTCGATGCCGCATCCTTGCGGCACTTTGGG
>CANEHP010000173.1 GCA_947427325.1 uncultured Clostridia bacterium
ACAAAATTTGCTCGAAAATCTGCGCACCATTCCTATGAGAACAAGTTCTAAAAACAGCTATCTGTTATTGGTGTGATATGTAAGAGTAAGGAGACTGTCGCCCAAATGAACATTTTCCACCACAATATCCCTGCCCTCATACTCTAAATTTAAATCATAGTGAGAAAAATTCCAAAAGGATTTTACGCCTAAGTCAATAAGCTTATCGCAAAGCTCCTTTGCGGCGGATTTCGGAGTACAAAGAACTGCTATTTCAGGGGAGTGCTCCCTGCAAAACTGCTCTAATTCCGCTATATCGGTTATCCTGAGACTGCCTAAGTCCTCTCCGCAGATGTTTTTGTTAGAATCAAAAATTCCCACCAGCTCACAGCCGCTTCGATGAAAATCTATATGCAGCGCAAGCGCCGTTCCTAAGTTGCCTGCTCCGATAAGAATAGCCCTTCTGCATTTATCAAGACCCAAAATCTTTCCGATTTCTTCACGAAGCTCTGCCACATTGTAGCCGTAGCCCTGCTGGCCAAAGCCGCCAAAGCAATTTAAATCCTGTCTGATTTGCGATGCGGTAAGCTTCATTCTTTTTGAAAGCTCGCCGGAAGATATTTTTGAAGTTTTTTCCTCAAGTAATTCCCCCAAAAAACGATAATAACGAGGTAAACGACGAATAACCGAATCGGAAATTTTTCCATCCCTGGACATAAAAATCACCCTCTTTTTGCCGTTCTCACAGCAGTTGATCTAATCTGATTTTAATTTCTTTCAAAAAATCCTCGGTGTTTACCTTTTTCTTATTCTCCAAATCCGAGAGAACATACAGATCTCCCGTCATAACTCCGTCCTCAATAGTTTGAACGGTAGCCTTTTCCAGCTTTTCCGCAAAGCCGCAAAGCTCCTTCACATTATCAAGCTGTCCTCTCTTTTTAAGCGCACCGCTCCATGCAAAAATTGTTGCAACACTGTTGGTGGAGGTTTCCTCCCCCTTTAAATGCTTGTAGTAGTGGCGGGTAACCGTACCGTGCGCCGCCTCGTACTCATAAATGCCGTCAGGAGAAACAAGCACGGAGGTCATCATACCAAGGCTGCCGAAGGCGGTAGCCACCATATCCGACATAACATCGCCGTCATAGTTCTTGCACGCCCATATATAGCCTCCCTCCGAGCGAACCACACGAGCGACTGCATCATCTATAAGGGTGTAGAAATACTCGATTCCCGCCGCCTTAAATTTTTCGTCATACTCCCTGTCATATATCTCCCTGAATATATCTTTAAAACGGTGATCATATTTTTTGGAAATGGTGTCCTTGGCGGCGAACCAAAGATCCTGCTTAATATCAAGGGCAAAGTTAAAGCAGGAGCGGGCAAAGCTTGCTATGCTTTCATCAATGTTGTGAAGTCCTTGAATAATGCCGTCGGAGCCTTTAAAATTGTGTATCAGCTCACGGGTTTCGTTGCCGTCCTTGTCTGTAACAACCAGCTCTGCCTTTGCACCGTCGGGTACTGTCATTTCGGTGTTTTTGTAAACATCGCCGTAAGCGTGACGGGCAATGGTGATAGGCTTTTTCCATGTGGGAATAAGAGGAGTAATGCCCTTTACTATAATAGGCGCTCTGAACACGGTGCCGTCAAGAATGGCTCTGATAGTGCCGTTGGGGGACTTCCACATTTCCTTTAAATCGTACTCGGTCATACGCTGAGCGTTTGGCGTTATGGTGGCGCACTTTACCGCTACGCCGTATTTTTTGGCGGCATTGGCGCTGTCTATCGTTACCCGGTCATTGGTTTCGTTTCTGTGTACCAAGCCCAAATCGTAATACTCGGTATTAAGGTCAATGTAAGGGGCAAGCAAAATATCCTTAATCATCTTCCAAATAACACGGGTCATCTCGTCTCCGTCCATCTCCACAAGGGGAGTGGGCATTTTAATTTTTTCCATAGCAGTCCTTTCTTAGTATTTTTATACACACTAAAATAAATTATGAAAAAGCTCACAAAAGCTTAAGCCTCGTCCTCATCAAGGTCAATTTCGTCCTCAACATCGTCATAGTCGTCCAAATCGCCGTAGCCCTGATATCCGTCAAGGGCATACAGCTCCTCAATATCAGGGTCGTCCTGCTCCCTGCCCGCAAACATTGTTTCAAGCTCATATTCAAATTTTTTGGAAATCTTGATAATTGTAAAAATAATTCCGCTGGCTAAGCCTAAAATAAAGGCAACAGCTGCAATAAATACATAAATCTTTTTCATAGCGACCTCCTATATTTTTTATTACAGACAATACCGCACAAAATCATTTTATACTGTTTCCTAATCAGATTGCAGACAAATTTGCGAAAAGGCTGCATTTAGCGCAGGGAAGGCTGCCGCAGCCGTATGCGATACCGCAAGGCAGACGGACAAAGCGATAAAGACAGGATTTATGCAAGGGTGTCTGTAAGATGATTAAGAATTAGTATTACAGTCTTGCCCGTAGAACATATTCTCACAGGATAAGCACACGTCTTTTCCGCAAATTTCCCCGATAACCGCATCAAAGCTTCCTGACGGGCGGCAGCCCGCCTGCGAGGTTTTTGCTTGTCCTTGGAAAAATTATGCTCGAAAACCTGTGCGCTCATACTATCAAAACAAGCTTTTATACTTTTATACAATCAACTTTTTCGGAATTAACCGTTTTTGGTGAAATTAAGCAGACCGCCCGCTAAGATCATACCCCTTCCTCTTTCGGAAAGCTCGCATTTAACGGGAATTTCTATACCCTTTGTCTTGTCCTTAACAACAATATCCTTATTATGCTCGATAACATCTCTGATATTTTCCATAACAAGCTCGTCGCCGCAGTCTATTCTGTCATAGTCCGACCCGTTAACAAACTCCAAAGGCAAAATGCCGTTGTTGACAAGATTTTGGCGGTGTATTCTTGCAAAGGATTTACAAATAATCGCCTTAACTCCCAAATAAAGGGGAGCAAGCGCCGCATGCTCTCTTGATGAGCCTTGACCGTAGTTTGCACCGCCTACCACAATGCTTTTTCCCGCCTCCAAGGCACGAGAGGGGAAGGTTTCGTCACATACCGCAAAGCAGTGTTTTGAAATCTCGGGAATATTTGAGCGCAAGGGCAGAATTTTTGCGCCTGCGGGCATTATATGGTCGGTGGTGATATTATCGCCCACCTTTAGAGTAACCGCCGCCTCAATATTTTCCGCAAGGGGGGTATTTATGGGGAAGGGCTTAATGTTGGGACCTCTCAGTACCTCAACCTTTTCGGCTTCTTCGGGAGAAGCGGGAGCAACAACCATATTATCGTTAATGCAGAAACGCTCGGGCATTACATAAGGCGGCATTTTGCCGAGACCTCCGGGATCGGTAAGCACCCCTGCAACAGCGGAAGCCGCCGCCGTTTCGGGAGAAACGAGGTAAACCTGTCCGTCCTTTGTTCCGCTTCTGCCTTCAAAGTTTCTGTTAAAGGTGCGAAGTGAAATTCCCTTTGAGTTGGGGGCCTGTCCCATACCGATGCAGGGACCGCAGGCACACTCCAAAATTCTTGCGCCTGCGTCGATTAAATCGGATAAAGCGCCGCACTGCGCCATCATATTGTACACCTGTCTTGAACCGGGGGCAATGGCGAGGCTTACATCGGGGTGAACGGTTTTTCCCTTTAAAATGTGAGCTGCCTTTAATAAATCCTGTAAAGATGAGTTGGTGCATGAGCCGATACACACCTGATCTATTTTAATATTACCGATTTCTTCAACGGTTCTAACATTGTCGGGGCTGTGGGGACAAGCTGCCAGGGGAACTAACCGGGAAAGGTCAATATTGACTTCTCCGTCATAAACGGCGTCGTCGTCCGCCGTAAGCTCCGTCCAATCCTCTTCCCTGCCCTGGGATCTTAAAAAGGCCTTTGTAACCTCGTCAGACGGGAAAATAGAGGTGGTTGCGCCTAATTCCGCACCCATGTTGGTTATGGTGGCTCTTTCGGGTACGGAAAGAGTTTTAACTCCGTCCCCTGTATATTCCATTACTTTGCCTACTCCTCCCTTAACGGACAGAAGCTGCAAAACCCTTAAAATAACATCCTTTGCGGAAACCCAATCGTTAAGCTTTCCCGTAAGGTTGATTTTTACTACCTGAGGCATTGTTATGTAATATGCGCCGCCGCCCATGGCAACAGCTACGTCAAGTCCGCCCGAGCCGAAGGCAAGCATACCGATACCGCCTCCTGTGGGAGTGTGAGAGTCTGAACCGATAAGGGTTCTGCCCGGCTTTCCGTATCTCTCCAGATGTACCTGATGGCAGATACCGTTTCCGGGGCGGGAGAACCAAATACCGTGTTTTTTCGCAATACTGCCGATAAAACGGTGATCGTCCGCATTTTCAAAGCCCGACTGTAACGTATTGTGGTCGATGTATGCCACGGAACGCTCGGTTTTAACCTGATCCACGCCCATAGCTTCAAATTGCAGATAAGCCATTGTGCCTGTTGCGTCTTGCGTTAAGGTCTGATCAATTTTTAATCCGATCTCCGTTCCCTTTTTCATCTCACCGTCCACAATATGGCTTTTGATGATTTTTTCGGTTAGTGTGAGTCCCATTAAATGCCCTCCTGTAATTTATGAATACCTGCCTCTTATCAAACATTATTTAAGGCAGCACCGTACAAGGACCGCCTTACGGCTTTTGTACAGCGCTGCTTTAGAGCGTGTTCACATAAAGCTCAGCACGCATCTTTTCGGCAAATTTTGCCGC
>CANEHP010000174.1 GCA_947427325.1 uncultured Clostridia bacterium
GGAAGAAGAAAGAGCGGTCGAAATTTTAAATAAAATTTCCTTGATTTAATTTTTTTGGAGAAAATTCGGGGATTTTTCGGGGATAATATAATAAAAACCGCTTTATTAAGCGGTTTTTATTATATTTGGTGGAATCGGCGAGAGTCGAACTCGCGTCCGAAAGCCAATCCACTCGCCTTTCTACATGCTTAGTTTATCTACTGAATTTCCCTTGCCTTACTCCGATAAACTGGATTAAGACTCAGTAGCCCTTTAATTCCTTATCAGCTGCAAGGCTCTCACTAATAAAGTTCACTGCTAATCGACGCCCAAGCCCAAGCCGCAGTGTTCTCGGGGTGGACGGCAGCTGCGGTTAGGCAGCTACAAGTTCAGATCTATTATCTGCGTTTAATTTTAAAATTGCCCATTATTACAGAGTTTAGGCGAACTCTGCATGCCTAGCGAGGTTCACAGCCCCCGTCGAAACCTTTACGATCCCATTGTTTTATTATTATATACGATTTTTATGAAAAAGTCAACCGCTTACAGCAATATTTTATTTGACAAATTCCGCTCTTTGTGACATAATAATTATTGGATAATAAATATAGACGGAGAGAAAAAATGAACATAGATAAAGAATATGCAGCGACAGAAATAAAAAGAGCGCTGCATTATGTTGCGGTATTTTTTAAATGGCTGGTGCTAAGCCTTGCTACCGCAGTGGTATGCGGCGGTGCAGGCTGCTTGTTTCATTTGCTTGTGGAAAAAGCAACAGAGCTCAGAGAAGTGCATGGCTTTATATTGTATTTTCTGCCATTGGGCGGCGTTATAATTGCCGCACTGTATCATTTGTTTAAACTGGAAAAAATAGACGGAACCAACTATGTTATAAATTCCATACGCAAGGACGGCTCCGTACCCTTTACAATGGCGCCGGGCATACTTATTGCAACGGTAATAACTCACCTTTGCGGCGGCTCGGCAGGACGCGAGGGCGCAGCATTACAGCTGGGCGGCAGTCTCGGTTCTTCTTTGGGAAAGTTGTTTCGCCTTGATGACAAGGATATGCATGTAATCGTTCTTTGCGGCATGAGCGCAGTTTTTACCGCTCTTTTCGGCACACCTCTTACTGCTGTTATCTTTGTAATGGAGGTAATAAGCGTGGGAGTATTTTATTACAGTGCAATAATGCCTTGTGTTTTCAGTTCGGTATTTACATATCTTATCACCGTTATTTTAAATATGCACCCTGTAAGCTATAAATTGGTGACAGTGCCTTTGGTAACGCCTTTAAGCCTTCTTCAAAGCATTGGACTCGGCGTCATTTTTGCTATGGGCAGTATTTTGCTTTGCCTGTCCTTTTCAAAGGGTGAATATCTGCTTCATAAGGTCATAAAAAACGACTATATAAGAACTGTTGCAGGCGGTGCGGCAATTATCGGGCTTTCGCTGCTGCTTGGAACAGATTATAACGGCTCGGGTATGGGAATTGTTGACAATGCCATACTTAAAGGAGAGGCTCGTCCCGAAGCCTTCATATTAAAAATACTTTTTACCGTTATTACATTGGGCTGCGGCTATAAGGGCGGCGAAATCGTACCTACTTTTTTCGTGGGGGCGACATTGGGCTGCACAGTTGCTCCCGTTTTCGGTATGGACGCAGGCTTTGGCGCAGCTTTGGGGCTTGTGGGCCTTTTTTGCGGCGCCACAAACGCCCCTTTAGCGTCTATTATGTTAAGCATTGAACTTTTTGGAGTAGAGGGACTTCCCTTTTACGCAATAATCTGTTCAACCTGCTTTATGCTTTCGGGATATTACAGCCTATACAAATCGCAAATTATAGTTTACGATAAGCTTAAAGCAATTTTCATCAACAGAAAAACAAAATAAACGGGAGGTGCAGAATGGACTGTAAAAATGATATTTTAAGGCTGAAACGCAGCAGTATCTCACTTTCTATAGAGGGAGCTGTAAGCAATAGTACCGCTTCAACGCACTTTGGAGGCATTCCCGATGTGCCGAAGGATTTTCATTGGCCGCATTACAGTACAAATACTTACAGGGATGACGAAGTAAAACCCCGTCCTCTTGCGTTTCTTGCTCAGTTTAGCTGTGAGGAAATATCAAAATATGACAGTGAACATTTACTGCCCGAAAAAGGCTTGCTGTCTTTTTTCTATGAGCTTGATTCCCAAAAATGGGGCTTTGACCCCAAGGACAAGGGCTGTGCAAGGGTTTATTGGTTTAAAAACACTGAAGATTTACATCCTGCAATCGTACCTAAAGAGCTTAATGAGGATTTCAGATTACCTTTAATTAAAATTACCGCAAAATCTGAAGACTCATACCCATCCTTTGAGGATTACAGCCTTACCCGTGACAATATGATAGGACATTGGGATGAATATGATATGTCAATGAAAAGGATCGGCGTCGAGGATAGGGACGAGATTCATAAGCTTTTAGGTTGGGCAAACCCCATACAGGGAAATATGACAATGCAGTGCGAGCTGATAAAAAGAGGATATTACTTAGGAGATGCCCCGGATAATATTACGCCTCATGATAAGCAGGAAAGTATCGACCGTTCCGGTAAAGATTGGCTTTTGCTGTTCCAGCTTTCAACTGTTTATAATGACGAGCTAAAGCTAAGCTTCGGTGATGATGGCAGAATATATTTTTACATTCACAAAGAAGATTTGGCAAAAAGAAATTTCGACAATGCCTGGTTAATACTACAGTGCTTTTAAGATAACATTTGTATTTATATTTTTAGGAGATAATTATGAAGTTTAATTTTTTTAAAAAAGCCTACGACAATGAAGAAAGCAAAAAGATTGTTACCCCGGAAAATGCAGACAGCTATGTTGTCAATAACGTACTTCACAAAATGCTTGGGATAAAGGATATAATCAAAGGCGACAGCCTTTATTGTCCAAAATGGGAAATGACATTGACCCCAAAGGTTGTGGAGCTTAACGATCAAAAAGTCACTTTAAATATATTTATTAATTCACCTCGATGGAAAAACGAGCTTTTCGAGTGCGTTTCAGCTCTTGGAAAGGATTCGGAACAGGCAATAGGCGTTGCCTGCGGTTCTTTTATTTTTTCTTTTATAGACGGTCTTAGAAAAATGGAAAATGATGAGTATCCGGAAACCTTTGAAACCGATTTTGCCGGAAAAAAGCACCTTTGGAAGGCATATAAAAGTGATATAGTGGGCTTAGGCGAAAATATTTCGGATATTTCCCCCCAATTTTATTGGAATTTACTAAAAGATGAAATAATCAAGAGATTGGGAAACCAAAAGCTTTGCTATGTCAAAATTTATATTGCCAAAACAGATAAACAAACGATAGGCGAGTGCAGGATTGACGATGTAAAAAATGATGAATTAAGCGATTTAGTTGCAAAATCCGCAGAAAACCGGAGCGTAAAAGAGTTTGCTTCTCAAAAAATGTTTTTCTTTATTAAACAGGACGACAGTACAGTTATACCTTATGATTATTGGGGCAGCGAAGGCTTTAATGCATTAAAGGGCAAGGTTAAAACCGCAATGGAGCTTTTTGCCGAATGCGATACCGACGAGCTTTACGATACATTAATTACAAGAACGGCTGAAAAAATAGGCGATGATATTTTAGCGGAGGAATGCTTGTCCTTTATCCCTGAAATATGTGCTGAAAACGCCTTTTATGAGGTCAGCTATTCCGAAATATTGGATATAATGCCTGTAGAAAAAGATAAGATCTCTTGTTATAAAAATCAACTGTCAGATTATTACTTAATTCAAAGAGCCGTTCTAACCTTGCTTTCATCTGGAGAATTTGGCAATAGCACAGATGAAATCTACAAAAAATATATCGGATACAGCGCCATAGGGCATGCCATGTCCTCAGTGCTTCAAAAAGGAGACAAGCTTGACGGCATTAAAATGGCCGCATTGATTTTTAATGTCAGCGAGAATTTTAAAATAAGATAATCGCCTACCCCATATTCCAATCTCTTTTATAATAAATATTATTTAATTGAATAAGGAAAAAGTTATATGTTTACCAAAAAAAATATAATTCTTGAATTAAAAAAACAGCTTGCAATAGATTATAACTGCAAGCTTGAAGATTTTGACAAATGTGAAAACATTTTAACCTTACCTGCGAAAAAAGAAGGCAGACGTGAATACAGCAATGACGCTCATTTTTTCTCAATGGCTACATTGGGGAAAAATGCGGTTATCTCTGCCGATGAACAAATGCACCCCTTTTTAAAGAATTTTATTAAGGATAAAACGGGGTTTTGGCTGTTTGAAGAGGACAAGCTTTCCGAAATTCAATTTCAGCTTGCCGGATTCGGAAAAACTCTTTTTTCGTCTCACCATATGTTTTTGCCTGATATAAAGCCTCTTAATTTTAAACCCGACTTTGAGGTAAAGTGGTTTGAACAAAAGGATATCGGGCAATTCTACGGCGACAAACGGTTTCCCAATGCTTTTTGCGAAAGGTATGAGCCAAAAAGACCCGATGTTCTCGGAATATGCGCAGTTATTGACGGTGAAATTGCGGGAATGGCAGGCTGCTCTGCCGATTCAAAAATAATTTGGCAGATAGGTATAGATGTAGTCCCCAAATACTGCGGAAAAGGTATAGGCACTACGTTAGTCGGTCTTTTAAAAGACGAGATTCTCAAAAGAGGAGCTATTCCGTTTTACGGTACAGGCCCCGCAAATCT
>CANEHP010000175.1 GCA_947427325.1 uncultured Clostridia bacterium
CAGCTGGGGTTTGTGTTGGTGGAAAAGCGGGAATGAACCATGGCTATTGCGCTGTCATGATCCTTATCCTGCAAATCGGGGAAGAATTTACGCAGATCCTGCACCAAAAACATACCCTTATATACAACGGTGCGGCTTGAAAGGGAAACCACATAGGTGTCCTCGTTGCTCTGTTCAAAGACTCGCCTTGCCACATACAGCCTTCTGTCAAAGTCAAGACCCTTTTCGCAGTCCTTGGGGCGCTTAATAAAGCACTGCATTATGTAAGGCATACAGTCCGCCGCCCTTTTTCCCAGCACCTCGGGGCAGGCAGGGACGATTCTCCATGCAAGAACCTCCAGTCCCTCCTTTTCCGCAATTATCTCAAACATTTTTTTAGCCTGATTTCTTGCCAGCTCATTTTGGGGGAAAAAGAACATACCTACGCCGTAATCTCTTTCTTCTCCCAAATCTATGTTAAGCTCCTTTCCTATCTTTGAAAAGAACCTGTGTGAGATCTGCAAAAGTATGCCTACGCCGTCGCCCGTTTTTCCCTCGGCGTCCTTTCCTGCACGGTGCTCCAGCGTTTCCACAATGGTGAGCGCCTTTGATACTATATCGTGGCTTTTCCTGCCTTTTATGTTCACCACTGCGCCGATGCCGCAGTTATCATGTTCAAAGGCGGGCGAGTAAAGGGTGCTTGCTGTTTTTTTCATAATCTTTCCCTTTCCGAATTTCCTATATGGAAGCCTCTAAAAACCCCTTGTGAGCAAAAAGTTGTGAGCAAAAAGGAACATGGCGTACCGCCTGCTTAGTCAATCCGTTCCGACGGGCGTCAGTTCGCCTTCGCCGGCTTTCCCCGTATCCGGCGCACCCTGTTTTTGCTTTTCACAGGGGTTTTCAGAGATTACCATATGTTTTTACTTTTTAAAGTATAACACATCACAACAAAAAAAGCAAGTTCTATTTTTAAAACTTGCAAATTTTTTTCTTTTTTCTTAAATTACGGAGTTTTGAAATATAAAATTCGCTGAATGTTTTTTGAATTAGCTCTTTGTACAAGCAGAATTTTAAAATTGCGGGTTTTTCTCCTTAAATTTTCTGCTGCTGTAAATTTTGAAATATTTATTTTTAAAAATTTCGTTTAAAGAGCCTGTACAAATTTTCCGCTAAATCAAAAGCAAAACCAGCGCAAAAATCCCCGCCGCTCCCAAAACCGCCGTCCCTGCGATCAAAACAATTTTCAGCCCTCTTTTTTTATTGGCGCTTTCCATTTTTACCGCAGAAAGAAGCTTTTTTGCGTTTTCGTTCAGCTGACTTTGGTCGGCTGTGGTTTTATCGGGCTTTAAAAAAAGTATCGCCCTGTCGAAAAATTCGTTGTCGGTGTCCTTGATATCCAGAATCAGCTTATTTACACCACGCATAGAAAATACCTCCCGCATAATTTTAGCACAAATAATATAAATACAAATGTTGCCGCTAACGGCTGAATTTTGCCGCAATGGAGCGGCAGAAGCGGCAAAAGGCAGCCTTTGCCCGCCGCCTGTTCTTTTTTATGCTTTCTCTTCCGTTTTCTCTTCCGCTTACATTTTCGCTTTATTTTCCGTTCACGCTGCCGTTTTTGTTCTCGTTTTCTTTTCAGATTTCGTTTTCTTTTCAGATTTCGTTTTCTTTTCAGATCCCGCTTTCTTTTCAGATCCCGCTTTCTTTTCAGATCCCGTTTTTTTCAGATCTCGTTTTCTTTTCAGATCCCGCTTTTTTCGCAGATCTCGTTTCTGTTTACTTTTCAGTTTCCGTTTACTTTTTACTGAGTGTATTATTGGATAATTTAGGGAAATTATACGTCTTTCAACAGGTTTTACCGTTGAAAATGTGGAAAACTACTCTTTTTGACTTGATTTCATCAACTTTTCTGTTGAAAACTTCGTGGAAAATGCTGAAAACCCTTAATTCAAGCATTTGAAATTTTACCCCTGTTTTTGACCGCTTTTTTAAAAAAATTGTTTTTCTCTATCCTCGAAAAATAATAATATATTGCTTTTTATATATCTAAAAAAACAATATATTAAAAAATATAATATTGACAGCGTTTTAAAGCCTTTCCTCGGACTTGACAATTTGGCGATTATTCCGCAAAACTAACTGTGAGTATAAAATACGTTTTACACTCTGTAAAATAAGGTTTTCAACGGTTTTTACCGTTGAAAGTGTGGAAAAGTCCCGGTTTTTATGGCTTCGGACTGAACTTTCGGTGGAAAAGTCGGTTGAAAATGTTGAAAAGGGCTTGTTTAAGGGATAATTCCGAGGGGGGAAAGGGGAAAACTTTTTTCTTATGCTTATGTTTTAAAACGGTTATGGTGTTATATAATAAAAACTTATACTATTTTCCGTTTATTTTATGAAATGATTATTACAAAGCCGCTTGGTTTTTGAGAAAAACCAAGCGGCTGTTTCTATTTCAAAGGAGGCGTTCGCACAATGGTGATACTATTTCTAAGGAGCTGTAAATAAATTGACAGTTTACAGTTGACAGTTAAGATGTAATCTTCACCCACAGATTTGAATTTTTACCTTTCTGCCGACATTTCAAGCCGTTTCTTTGAAAAAAGCCGCATTCGCATAGGCGATAAGAACGACTAACGATATTTTAAATCGGCAAAGCCGACACCTCAACTGTCAACTATCAACTGTCAATTTTTTACAGCTCCTTCAAACGGTTATCGATATAAAAGATACTCCGTCAAAAAAAGCTTTGATATCAATACTCGGCATTACCCACAGTTCTGGGAAAAGGAATTGCGTCTCTGATATTTCCCACGGCGGTAATATACATAATAAGCCGCTCAAAGCCAAGACCGAAGCCCGCATGCTTGCAGCCGCCGAATCTTCTTAAATCCAAATACCAGCTGTAGTCCTCTTCCTTAAGACCCAACTCCTCCATTCTCTTCAAAAGAACGTCAAGTCTTTCCTCACGCTGACTGCCGCCGATTATCTCGCCTACGCCCGGCACTAACAAATCCACCGCCGCTACGGTTTTTCCGTCGTCGTTTTGGCGCATATAGAACGCCTTAATCTCCTTAGGGTAATCTGTGACAAACAAGGGCTTTTTAAACACCTGCTCCGTTAAAAATCTTTCGTGCTCCGTCTGCAAATCCGCACCCCAATATACAGGGTACTTAAAATTATCCTTGTGCCTTTCAAGAATTTCCACCGCCTCGGTGTATGTTACCTTGGCAAAATCGCTGTTTACAATATCGGTAAGGCGGTTAATAAGCTCCTTATCATAGAAATCATTAAAAAACTTCATCTCATCGGGGCATTTTTCCAAAACCGTCTTTAACACATGCTTTATCATATCCCTTGCCAAATCCATATCGTCCTGCAAATCGGCAAAGGCTATCTCAGGCTCTATCATCCAAAATTCCGCTGCGTGGCGGGTAGTATTGGAGTTTTCGGCTCTGAAGGTAGGTCCGAAGGTGTAAATGCTGCCGAACGCCATAGCCATAGCCTCGCCCTCAAGCTGTCCCGAAACCGTAAGGCTGGCAGGCTTTCCGAAAAAGTCCTGCGAATAATCTATCCTGCCGTCCTCTGTTTTGGGAAGATTTTCGGGGTCGAGAGTGGAAACTCTGAACATCTCTCCTGCGCCCTCACAGTCGCTGGCAGTAATAATGGGAGTGTTTACGTACACAAAACCCCTTTCGTTAAAAAAGCTGTGAATTGCAAAGGCGGCTACGCTTCTCACTCTTAAAACTGCGCCGATGGTGTTTGTTCTCGCTCTTAAATGGGAAATGGTGCGCAGATATTCAAGGGTGTGGCGCTTTTTCTGCAAAGGATAGTCGGAGGGCGCCAAGCCGTCCACGGTCACGCTTAAAGCGTGAATTTCAAAGGGCTGCTTTGCCTCGGGAGTAAGCAGCAATGAGCCTTTTACGGTAACTGCGCTTCCTGCTCCCAGCTTGCTAAGCTCTTTAAAGTTATCCACCTTATCCTCTTCAAAAACTATCTGAACTCCCTTAAAGCCGCTGCCGTCCGACAGCTCCATAAATCCAAAGCTTTTGCTTCCCCTTACTGTTTTTATCCAGCCGCTTACGGTAAGCTCTGCACCGTTTTCGGGTGTATTCTTATACAGCTCCGCAATTTGTATTCTTGCCATTTCTTTCTCCTTTTATTTTACTAAATGTAGAGTGCGCTTTACAGTCCAAGATTCAAACTGTTTTTAGGTGATTGAACCAAATCAATTCGCTAATATTGTCTTAATTTGCTCCTCGGTCATTCCCATGCTTCGCATTTTCTTTGTTATTTCTTGTCTTTCCTCTTGTCTGCCCTCTTGCCTGCCCTCCTGTCTGCCCTTTTGCATGCCTTCTCTTATACCCTCTCTTTTGCCCTCTCTTATACCCTCTCTTATACCCTCTCTTTTGCCTTCTTCTCTGCCAATTCTTCTTTCGGTATACATTTTTTCCTGTATTGACATAAACTCACCTCCGAATTTAGGACTGTTTTTTATTGGTTCTAACATTTTATCGAGCCTTTTCACAAAATCGCTTGAAGTTTTTTCTGCGTTTTCTTTTTTTGACTAAATGCAGAGTGCGCTTTACAGTCCGAGATTCAAACTGTTTTTAGGTGATTAAACCAAATCAATTCGCTAATATTGCCTTAATTTGCTCTTCGGTCATTCCCATGCTTCGCATTTTCTTTGTTATTTCTTGTCTTTCCTCTTGTCTGCCCTCTTG
>CANEHP010000176.1 GCA_947427325.1 uncultured Clostridia bacterium
ATGAATAATAAGAAAGCATTGGTTTCTCTTGGCCTGACTTTCCTATTGCTGTGTTCAGGCTGTGCAAGCGAGTCTGCAAACCTTGAAGGTATTGACATTGTATATACGCAGACAGAGCAAGCCGCACAAACAATACATACTGAAGATACGGCGGCACAAATCGATAACGCTGCGGTAACGGGAAACATAACAACGGATTTCGCTAAAGAAACCGAATCGGGGGGCACTGCAACTGCGGCGACAGTATCCGCCGTTGAATCGGCAACCGTACCTATGACAACCGCCTCCACTGCAAAACATACAACATCTGCGGCAAACAAGCCCAAGGCAACCGCAGCTGCCGCCGCAACAGCTGCTGCAACAGCCGCTGTCACTACAACGACCACAACCCCAAAGGAAGCTCTCGCTCCGTTAAAATACAGTGATGATATGACTACGGTTCAGGTAGTTAAAAATATGGGATTGGGCATAAATCTCGGAAATACCTTTGAACCCAGTGTAAAATGGGATGAAAATGATAATTGGATAGAAAAATACCTAAACGCAAATAATTATGAAACCGCTTGGGGAAGCCCTATAATTACCAAGCAGATAATAGAAGGCTATGCAAAGTGCGGCTTTGGCGCATTAAGGATTCCCGTGGCATGGTCAAACTTTATGAGCGAAGACTATACAATAAACAATGATCTTATGAACAGGATTAAGCAGGTAACGCAGTGGACCGTCAACAGCGGTATGTACGCTATTGTCAATATCCATTGGGACGGCGGATGGTGGGAGAAATTTCCCGACGATAAGGCAAACTGCATGAAGAAGTACACCAGAGTATGGGAGCAGATTTGTGAAGGCTTTAAGGATTTCGACGGCAGAGTTGTGTTCGAGTCCTTAAACGAGGAAGGCGGCAGCTGGGAGAGCCTTTGGAACAGATACACAAATGAAGGCGACAAGGAAGCGTCTTACAAACTGCTTAACGAAATAAATCAAAAGTTTGTGGATATAGTCAGAGGTTCAAGCTACGATAATAACAAAAACCGTCATTTGCTTATTGCGGGCTTTTGTACCGATATTGACCAGACCTGCGACAAGCTGTATAAAATGCCCAACGACCCTAAGAGCCGCTGCGCAATTTCCGTTCACTACTACACTCCCGCCACATTCGCTCTTATTGATAAGGATGAGCCGTGGGGCAAGGTTCGTGCAACCTGGGGAACCGAAGAGGATATGAGGGAATTGGTCAATAATATGCAAAAGATGAAAGAGCGTTTTGTTGACAAGGGAGTTCCCGTTATAATCGGCGAATACAGTGTTTGCGCAAAAAAGCTAAGGGAAAGGGATTCCGTCCACCTTTATATAACCTCCGTTATCAGGGAGGCTACAAAATGGGGTATGTGCCCGGTGCTTTGGGACGTTCCTCATGGTGAAGAAAATATAGCTAACGGTTACTACGACAGAACCGTCTGTCAGTTCCTTGACCGAGAGCTGCTTCAGAAAATGAAGGACGCTTACGTAAAATGAAGAACGTTAACTTAAACAAATAACATAACAGGTTTCTGTCTTGCAGCTGTAATGACAGAGGTAAATTAAATTTTGAAAGGAAAAATTTAAATGAAAAGAAAAACGGCGTTAATTTCCCTTGCCTTTGCGTCTTTGATGATATTTTCCGCTTGCGACAAGCAATCGGATAATCCCGATTCCACAGAGCAAACTCCCGCAGGAACGGTTTTTGTTCCCGAATTTGACAACTCCTTAACCGTTGCCGATGTGGTAAAGGATATGGGACTGGGCATTAACTTAGGAAATACTATGGAGGCTATAGGCGGCGAAAACGCTTGGGGCAGCCCAAATATTACCAAGGAAATGATACAGGGCTATGCCGACTGCGGCTTTGGCGTATTAAGAATACCTGTGGCATGGTCTCAAAAAATGGCGGATGACTACACTATCAACCCTGAGCGTATGAGCAGAGTTAAGCAGATCACTCAGTGGACGATCGAGAGCGGTATGTACGCTATTGTCAATATACATTGGGACGGCGGCTGGTGGAAGAATTTTCCCGATGACAAGGAAAGATGCATGAAGAAGTACACCAGAGTCTGGGAGCAGATATGCGAGGAATTTAAAGAATTTAACGGCAAGGTTATGTTTGAGTCTTTAAATGAGGAAGGCGGCTGGGACAGCCTTTGGAACAGATTCACCAATGTAGGCGACAAGGAAGCGTCTTACAGCCTGCTTAACGAAATAAACCAAAAGTTTGTGGATATAGTAAGAGCTTCAGGCGGAAATAACGAAAGCCGTCATTTGCTTATTGCCGGCTATTGCACCGATATCGGGCAGACCTGCGACGAGCTGTATAAAATGCCCAACGATCCCAAGAACCGCTGCGCGGTTTCCGTTCACTACTACACTCCCGCCACATTCGCTCTTTTGGAAGAGGATGCTGATTGGGGAAAGGCAGAACCCACATGGGGCAATGAAGATGAGAAAAAAGAGCTTGCCCAAAATATGGATATGATGAAAACCCACTTTGTGGATAAAGGCGTTCCCGTTATTCTCGGTGAATATGGAGTCGCTACCAAAAACAAAACTCCCGAAATGGTAAGATTGTATATGTCCTCTGTGACAAAGGCGGCTGTTGAACGCGGTATTTGTCCTGTAGTTTGGGACGTCCCCGACCACTTCTATGATCGCGGTAATTACAAGTTTTATGACGAGGAACTGTTAAAAGCTATAATGGCAGCAGCCAATTAAGTTTAGAAAGGAAAATTTAAATGAAAAAGAAAACAGCATTAATTTCTCTTGCACTTGCGTCCCTGATGATATTTTCAGCTTGCGACAAGCAATCGGATAATCCCGATTCCACAGAGCAAACTCCCGCAGGAACGGTTTTTGTTCCCGAATTTGACAACTCCTTAACCGTTGCCGATGTGGTAAAGGATATGGGACTGGGCATTAACTTAGGAAATACTATGGAGGCTATAGGCGGCGAAAACGCTTGGGGCAGCCCAAATATTACCAAGGAAATGATACAGGGCTATGCCGACTGCGGCTTTGGCGTATTAAGGATACCTGTGGCGTGGTCTCAAAAAATGGCGGACGACTACACTATCGACCCTGAGCGTATGAGCAGAGTTAAGCAGATCACTCAGTGGACGGTTGAGAGCGGTATGTACGCCATTGTCAATATCCATTGGGACGGCGGATGGTGGGAGAATTTCCCCACCGACAAGGAAAAATGCATGAAGAAGTACACCAGAGTCTGGGAGCAGATATGCGAGGAATTTAAGGATTTTAACGGCAAGGTTATGTTTGAGTCCTTAAATGAGGAAGGCGGCAACTGGGAAAAGCTTTGGAACAGATACACAAATGTAGGCGATAAGGAAGCGTCTTACAGCCTGCTTAACGAAATAAATCAAAAGTTTGTGGATATAGTCAGAGGTTCAAGCCACGATAACAACAAAACCCGTCATTTGCTTATTGCAGGCTTTTGCACCGATATCGGGCAGACCTGCGACGAGCTGTTCAAAATGCCCAACGACCCTAAGAGCCGCTGCGCAATTTCCGTTCACTACTACACTCCCGCCACATTCGCTCTTATAGATAAGGACGAATCGTGGGGCAAAATTCGTCCAACCTGGGGAACCGAAGAGGATATGAAGGAATTGGTCGACAACATGGAAAAAATGAAGAAGAGCTTTGTTGACAAGGGAGTTCCCGTTATAATCGGCGAATACAGCGTCTGTGCAAAAAAGTTAAGGGAAAGGGATTCCGTCCACCTTTATATAACCTCCGTTATCAAGGAGGCTACCCAGAGGGGTATGTGCCCGGTACTTTGGGATGTTGCTCATGCTCAGGAAAACATAGAGAACGGTTACTATGACAGAAACACCTGTAAGTTTCTTGATCCGGAGCTGCTTCAGAAAATGAAGGAAGCTAACGTAAATAAATAGCGCCATAAGTTTCTGCCCCAAATGTACGGTTACGGTGCCAATTAAATTTAGAAAGCCAAATTTAAATGAAAAAGAGAACGACATTAATTTCTCTTGCGCTTGCGTCTTTATTGATGTTTTCGGCTTGTGATAAGCAAGCTGATATTCTTGCGGAAACCACGGTATTTGTTCCCGAATTTGACGATTCCTTATCGGTTGCCGATGTGGTGAAGGATATGGGACTGGGCATTAACTTAGGAAATACTATGGAAGCCGGCGGCGGCGAAACCTTTTGGGGCAGCCCGGAAGTTACTAAGGAAATGATACAGGGTTATGCAGACTGCGGCTTTGGCGTATTAAGAATACCTGTGTCCTGGTCTTTGAAAATGAATATGGACGACTTCACCATTGACCCCGACCGTATGAGCAGAGTTAAGCAGATTGTTCAGTGGACATTGGAGAGCGGTATGTACGCTATTGTCAATATACATGGTGACGGAGGATGGATGTCCAAGTTTCCCGAAAATAAGGAAAACTGCATGAAGAGGTACACAAGAATTTGGGAGCAGATATGCGAGGAATTTAAGGACTTTAACGGCAAAGTAATGTTTGAGTCATTAAATGAAGACGGCGGCTGGGACAGTCTTTGGAACAGATTCACCGATGTAGGCGACAAGGAAGCGTCCTACAGCCTGCTTAATGAAATAAACCAAAAGTTTGTGGATATAGTAAGA
>CANEHP010000177.1 GCA_947427325.1 uncultured Clostridia bacterium
TCATCGGTAAAATTTGCCGAAAAGATGCGTGCAATATCTTGTGAAGACAGGTTCTAAAATTATTGTATCACAAATTGTCTCGGATTGCAACTTTAATATTGACAAACAGCAAGCTTTATGGTATCATCTTAAAAGATAGAGGTGCGGTTCTGATAAGTACCCTTCGCTTTAACAGGTCTGAATGTAGCGCAGGAGAAAGGCAGCGCCGCCGAAAAAGCGGTTTTCAGACGGGCTTGCTTTTGGTTGCAGAGCTGAATAAGGCTGTGACTGTCATCGGCAGGGTGGAGAGCTATCGGCAATAATGTTTTATAAATTTGCCATTTTCCGACTGCTTGTAGTCGGTTTTTTTATTACCGAAGGAAGAAAAACATAAACAGGAATCGAAAGGAAAGACAACAGCTATGAAAAATTACAAGGTAGGCATTATAGGGGCGACGGGAATGGTAGGACAGCGCTTCGCCGTTCTTTTGGAAAATCACCCTTGGTTCACCGTAACCGCTCTTGCCGCTTCTCCCCGCTCCGCAGGAAAAACCTATAGGGAAGCGGTGGGCGGAAGATGGCTTTTGGATAAGCCAATGCCGAAGGATATGGAAAATATTGTCGTTATGGACGCCACGGCGGATATAGAAAAAATCTCCTCCGAGGTGGATTTCGTTTTTTGCGCAGTGGATATGAAAAAGGACGAGATAAAGGCGCTTGAAGAGGCTTACGCAAAGCATGAATGCCCCGTAATGTCAAACAACTCCGCTCACCGCTTTACCGATGATGTGCCAATGATCATTCCCGAAATAAATCCCCGGCATATGGAGATAGTCCAAGCGCAGAAAAGGCGCTTAGGTACAAAAAGAGGCTTTATTTCCGTAAAGTCCAACTGCTCCATACAAAGCTATGTTCCCGCATTAAGCCCTCTCAGAAAATACGGACTTAACAAGGTTTTGGCCTGCACCTATCAGGCAATATCCGGAGCGGGAAAGAATTTTGAAACATGGCCCGAAATGGTGGATAACCTTATCCCCTTTATCGGCGGCGAGGAAGAAAAGTCCGAGCAGGAGCCTTTAAAGGTCTGGGGCAATATCGAGGGAGATAGAATTGTCAAGGTAACAAGACCCTCCATTACTACTCAGTGCCTCAGAGTACCGGTTACGGACGGTCATTTTGCGGCGGTTTTCGCAAGCTTTGACAACAAGCCTTCAAAGGAAGAGATATTGCAGTGCTGGAAGGAGTTTAAGGGAGAGCCGCAGGATTTGAGGCTGCCCTCCGCTCCCGGGCAGTTCATACATTATTTTGAAGAGGACAATATGCCTCAGACAAAGCTGCACCGCAACCTTGAAAACGGTATGGCGGTAAGCGTGGGCAGACTTAGAGAGGATACGCAGTACGATTACAAATTCGTCTGCCTTTCCCACAACACCTTAAGAGGTGCGGCAGGCGGCGCAGTGCTTATGGCTGAGCTGTATGCGGCAAAGGGATATTTTGACTGAGGAATTTTATGAGTATTAACGTTCGTGAAATAAAAGAAAGCGATTTGGACGTGCTTGCGGACTTTATGCGGCAGCTTAACGAATACGAGGGCTTGGGGGATAAGTGCATTATCTCAAAGGACGTCTACCGTGAAATGATTTTTGGGGAAAAATGCCTTTTCGGTCTTATTGCCGAAAACAACGGCAAGACTGTAGGAGCTGCTCTGTACTACTTTTACCGAATTTCCTCTCTCGGAGGAAAAAAGGTGCTTTACTTAGAAGAGCTGTATGTTTTGCCAAGCGAACGAAAAAAGGGAATAGGCACGGCGATTATGGAGGCAGTGAAAAAAGCCGCAAAAACCGAAAACGCCCTCAGGATAGAGTGGAAATGCCTGAAGAATAATCCTTCCGCCGCATTTTACGACAGAATCTGCAAAAAGAACGAAGATATTTGGTACAACTACGAAATTTATTTTAAAAATTTTTGAAAGAAATAACCCTACTTAATTTACTTAATGTGGAGAAGCTTTTATGAAGAATACTGTTTTTACAGGGGCGGGAGTTGCCATAGTCACCCCTTTTCACAATGACGGCAGCATAAATTACAACAAGCTGGAGCAGCTTATCGAGGAACAGATAGAAAGCGGCACGGACGCAATAGTTATCTGCGGCACGACAGGCGAATCCGCCGCAATGAGCGGCGAGGAGCATATGGACTGCATCAGGTTTGCGATAGACAGGGTAAATCACAGAGTTCCCGTAATCGCAGGCACGGGCAGCAACGATACCGCCTACGCCACCGAAATGTCAATAGATGCGGAAAAAGCGGGGGCAGACGGACTTTTGCTGGTTACCCCCTATTACAACAAAACCTCTCAAAAGGGAATGATCGCACACTTTAAGCATACCGCAGACGCAGTCAATATTCCCATTATACTGTATAATGTTCCCTCAAGAACAGGCTGCAAAATCGACATAGACACCTACAGGGAATTATCAAAGCATAAAAACATAGCGGCTGCAAAGGAAGCAAGCGGAGATTTGAGCATTGCGGCAAGATTGGCGGCGGAAACGGATCTTGATATTTATTCGGGAAACGACGATCAGGTAGTTCCCATAATGTCCCTTGGCGGAAAGGGCGTTATTTCGGTAGCCTCAAATATTATTCCGTCGGAAATGCACAGAATGTGCGAATTTGCCTTAAAGGGAGATTTCGCAGGGGCAAGGGAATTGCAGCTTAAATATCTTGAACTGATAAACGCACTTTTCTGTGATGTAAATCCGATCCCCGTAAAGGAAGCCATGAATCTTTTGGGAAAAGATGTAGGATCGTGCCGTTTGCCCCTGGTAAGCCCCGACGAGCCTAAAGTCGAGGTTATAAAAGGAGCGCTGCAAAGAGCGGGACTTTTGAAATAACAGCTTGTTCCCACGGTTTTAAAACACGGTATGCCGCAAAGCGGCGTTGTACTTTGAAAAAAAGAGGAAGCAAAAAATGACAGACATTGCAATAACAGGCGCATGCGGAAAAATGGGCAGGGTAATAGCGGAATTGATAAAGCAGAGGGACGATTGCAGGGTTTGCGGCGGAATTGATTTGCAGCCTGCCGATAACTTGGGTTTTCCCGTGGTAAGGAATATCTTTGATTTGCCCGAAAAGCCCCATGCGGTCATTGACTTTTCCCACCCCTCCGCCTTGGAGGATATTCTGGCATACTGCAAGATGAAAAAAGTTCCTGCGGTAATCGCCACCACGGGATATACGGATGAGCAGATAAAGGAGATTAAGGCGGCGGCAGGACAGATACCCGTATTTTTCACGTTTAATATGTCCCTGGGAATAAATCTTTTGGCTGATTTGGCAAAAAGGGCGGCACAGGTGCTGGGTACACAGTTTGATGTGGAAATAGTCGAAAAGCATCATAATCTTAAAAAGGACGCACCCTCGGGAACAGCCTTAATGCTTGCGGAATCGGTAAACGAGGTTTACAGGGGCGAGAAGAAATATATTTACGACCGCCATAACGTGAGAAAGGCAAGAGAGCGTGAGGAAATCGGCATAAGCTCGGTAAGAGGCGGCACTATTGTGGGCGAGCACGAGATTATTTTTGCGGGGCATGACGAAGTAATCACTCTTTCCCACTCGGCGCAGTCAAAGGAGGTTTTTGCCGTAGGGGCGGTTAATGCGGCGGTGTTTATAAAGGATAAAGGCGCAGGTCTTTACGATATGGCGGATTTGCTGTCCGAGTAGCTGTCCGAGTAGTTGTCCGAACAGCATTGGAACGAGGTAATTTTGACAGCTTTATGCAGATATTGGTATCTGTTATAAGACGAATAAAGTTAAGGCAGCACTGTAACAAGCCAACCTGCGGTGCTGCCTTAAAAAGAAGCAATATATAAGAACTTGTTCTCATAGAAATTGGCACGCATCTTTTCGGCAAATTTTGCCGATGACTGCGTCAAAATTCCTTGAAATACACGAGTATTCCTGCGGAATTTTTCCTTGTCCTCGACAAAATTTGCTCGAAAATCCGCGCACCATTCCTATGAGAACAAGTTCTAAAGATATTTCAGAGGGAAAACATAATGACAGACATAAAGGTTTTTGAGGGCATAACCTCGGTAGCGTTCAGCCAAAAACTGACGTCAAGCTCCACCTACTGCGAGATTTTGGACAGGATAGGCAAGGCGGGGATAAATCTCGATATGATTTCAGCCGACTTAGCCGTAAACGACAGCTTCTGCATAGGCTTTACCGTTGATGACGGGGAATTGCCGAGGCTTTTGCCGCTGATTAAGGATAAGGATATTTCCACACCCGTTATAAACTGCGGAAATGTAAAGTTTGTAATCCGGTCGGAAAGTATGATAAACACGCCTGGCTTTGCCGCAAGGGTGTTTTCGGAATTAAAAAAGGTGGGCTGCGTCCCCGTGCTTATTACCACGGGAGTGGATGAAATTTCCATTCTTGTAAGCGACAGCGACAGCGCAGATGTGGGAAAGGCTTTGGCTAAGATGTTTGAATAGGAGAAAAGCCGACATATGTTTCCCTAAAGGCGGGTAAAAATTCTCACAATTGGTTGACAGTTTGAGAGTTTTAGACATCAAACGCTTTCAGGGGGAGAGGGGAGGGCGGAGTGGGGGGCGGGTAGCGAGGGTTACCAGCGTCCGGGGGTGGTGGGGGGG
>CANEHP010000178.1 GCA_947427325.1 uncultured Clostridia bacterium
ATATTCATACCTTTATTTTACCACTTTTTTCAAAAAAGTAAATGCTGTTGCCCTGGTAAATAATACGTATGCTCTTGAAAAATTTCGAATAATATGTTACAATAGCCTATAGGAATCTCTAAAATCCCCTTGTGAGCAAAAACGAGCACGGCACGCCGCCTGCTTCGTCAATCCGTCTCGACGGGCGTCAGTCCGCCTTTGCGGCTTTCCCCGCATCCGGGGCATCCTGTCCGTTTTTGCTTTTCACAAGGGCTTATAGAGTTTCCCCTATGAAATATTTAAACGGGATTAACGGAGGATTGTCAATGGTACTGATTCAGGATCATTTAGGCGAAATAAATATATCAAGACGATTTTTTGCCCAGCTTATCGGCGGTACGCTCACTGACTGCTTCGGTGTAGCCGACACTAACGCTTGTTCTCCGAAGCAGACCTTTTTTGATACCATTTCCTATTTTAGAAGGAAAAAAATGATTGATAAGGGAGTATCGGTAAGATCCGTCAGGGGAAAGCTTCGTGTGGATCTTCATATAACCGTTGTTTACGGTCTTAATATTTCGTCAATAGTAAAAAGCATTCAGCATAAAATTGCTTATGTTATTGAGGAAGAAACAGATATAAAGGTTGAATCGGTTAATGTTTATGTTGACGGTATAAAATCATAATTTGAGGGAGTTGAAATTTTGATAATAAGCGGAAAAATACTCCGTGATGCTGTTATATCCGGAGCTAATAACATAGTAAACAATAAAAGTATGGTGGACGAGCTGAACGTGTTTCCCGTTCCCGACGGTGACACAGGTACGAATATGTCTATGACCATAAAGAACGCTATGCCCGAATTAAAGATGATGAATGACGATGTTACCGTAGGAGCGGTGGCTGAGGCTGCCGCTTCCGCAATGCTCAGAGGGGCAAGAGGAAATTCGGGCGTTATTTTATCGCTATTGTTCAGAGGACTTTCCAAAGGTCTTAACGGAAAAACCTCGGCTACGGCGCAGGATATAGCAAAATCATTGGGCTTAGGTGTAGCGGCGGCTTATAAATCGGTTATGAAGCCCACTGAGGGCACTATCCTTACAGTTGCCAGAGAAGCATCGGAAGCTGCCGAAAAGACAGCCGCCGAAACCGATGATCCCGCAAAAATGTTCAAAACAATCACCGAGGCAGCTAAGACCGCTTTAGACAAAACTCCCGAGCTTTTACCCGTTTTGAAAAAGGCGGGTGTTGTTGACGCAGGCGGTATGGGATTTTATGTGATCCTGTGCGGTATGCGTCAGGTTGTTGAAGGCGGAGAGATAATTCAGTCTAACGAGGATGTCCGGTCAGAGGTAAAAGAACCTGTAATCACCAATGCAGCGGGCAGCGTACAGGCGGATATTGAGTTCACCTACTGCACCGAGTTTATAGTACAAAAGAAGGCGGGCTGCAAGGATTCCAATCTGCTCAGGGCATATTTGGAATCAATAGGCGATTGTGTTGTTGTAGTTGACGATGACGATATAATAAAGGTTCACGTTCACACCGAGCACCCCGGAAAAGCTATTGAACAGGGACTTTTGTTTGGTTCTCTGGTAAATCTTAAAATAGAGAATATGAAGGAGCAGCATAAAAATCAAGAAAAAAAAGTAGAAATGGCTAAAAAGAAAAAGGCGCAGCCCGTTAAGCCCGAAAAACAGTTCGGCTTTGTTTCGGTGGTAAACGGTGCGGGTCTTGAAGCTATTTTTACGGATTTGGGCGTTGACAGTATCGTAAGAGGCGGGCAAACCTCTAATCCCTCCACCGAGGACATTATTGAGGCGATTTTGGCTACTCCCGCTAAAAATGTTTTTGTTCTTCCCAATAACAAAAACATAATTATGGCGGCAGAGCAGGCGGTAAAGCTTGTCACAGACCGAAAGGTGATCGTGCTTCAATCCCGAACTGTTCCTCAGGGAATTTCCGCAATGATCGCCTTTGATTCCTCCTGCGATGTCAGCGAAAACAGCGTAAATATGACTGCCGCCTTAGATAATGTGGGAACAGGTTCTATTACCTTTGCGGTGCGTGACAGTGAATTTGACGACAAGAAGATAAAACAGGGCGATATTTTGGCTATGGAAAACGGCAAGCTTGCTATAGTTGAAAGAGATGTGACAAAGGCACTTGTCAAAATTACCAAAAAGCTGTTAAAAAGCGATTCCTCTTATGTAACGATTATTTACGGCTCAGATGTGACAGACGATGCGGCACAGGAGGCTTACGAGCTGTTGAAATCCAAGCTTGACAGTGATTTGGAGATTGTGCTTGTAAACGGCGGACAGCCAATCTACTACTACATTGTTTCGGTTGAATGATGCTGAACTTTGTTCAACAGCGCTCTTCTTCAACGCTGTTTTTTAACGACGGGCAGTAGTTTTTGACAGAAAAGTAATCATTTCTTAAAACAAAGAATAAATTCCAATCATTTGCAAAGAATATTAAAGCAGAGTGTTGACAAATTTGTAATTTTGTTGAAATTTGTGCAATGCCGCCTTAATGTTAATGAAAGGAATGAACTTTGTAATATGAAAGCAACAGGGATTGTTAGAAGAATAGATGATTTGGGCAGGGTGGTTATTCCTAAGGAAATCCGCCGCACCATGAGAATAAGGGAAGGCGACCCATTGGAAATTTTTACCAATGCAGAGGGCGAGGTTATTTTTAAAAAGTATTCTCCGATCGGAGAAATTTCTTCCACCGCCTCACAGTATGCCGAGGTGCTGTCGAAAATCGGCGGCTGTCCCGCTGCGATCTGCGATCGTGACCATATTATAGCAGTTTCGGGTATGCAGAAAAAGGAGGTTCTGGAACGCAGAGTCTCAGGCTCTTTGGAGGATTTGATCGAGCAAAGGAAAAGCCATATATACCGTTCTTATGAGGACAACAGGCTTATGCCTATTGAGGGAGTAGACAAGTGCGCAATAGTGTGTGCGCCTATAATCTCTCAGGGCGATGTAAACGGAGCGGTGATGATGCTTCAGGGAGAAGGAACGGAGTATGCCACTCCCGAACAGACTGCGCTTGTACAGGCAGCGGCCATGTATTTTTCAAAGCAAATGGAAGAGTAATAATACTATTTCTAACTTAAAAACGTTCTTTGAACGTTTTTAAGCGTTCCGCTGAAAGCGGAGCCGACGGGACAGCGTCCCGTCGAGAAATAGTATTGAACGTACATTCCACGCCGCCTTCAGCGGCTATTCGGCCTCGGCCGAGTAATTTAAAAAGGTTAGCACCTTTTTAAATTGGAATTAGTATAAAATATATAAAGAATCCTTGTGCTAAGTCAATTCAGCACAAGGATTTTTTATAATGATTTTTTTATTGGGTTATTTGCTGTGTCTGCCGCCTTTATTTTTTCTTTTATTAAGCATTATGACAATTCCTGCAGCCAAGCCCGCAACAATAACCGCTGCCGCTGTCAAAACAATGACCAACGGACTGATTCCGCCCCCGTCACTTTTCGAATCGTTATTTCTGTCGGTGACGGAAGGAGAGATGCCGTCAGAGGATTCGGGAGAGCTGCCCTCTTCTTTTCCTGTGGATTCTTCAACCTTATCGGTTTCTTCGGGGGATTGGCTTTGACCTGTTGTAACATCTGACGCAGGTTGGTCGGTCTTTTTGGTCAGCATACCTATGGCATTTTCCAAAAGCATACAAGCTTCCTCTATTTGATCCTGAGAGGGGCTTGAGCTGTTTAAAATTTCCTTCGCCTGTGCAATAGCCTGCTGCAAGACTTTAAAGCTGTCCTCGGTATAGTCCGCCGCTTTATAGCTTTCAGCCGCTGTAACAGCCGCCGACAGTGCAGATAATTCCGCAGGCTGAGAAATTTCACCGTTATTGGGAGGAATTACCACAGGCGGCTCGGCGGTTACAACGGGAGGTTCGGTGGCTATGGGCGGTTCGGCGGGATTATCCTCTGTAACAACAGGCTTATCCGTAATCATCGGCGGTTCGGCTGCACCGCCGTTGCCTACCGTGATCTTTACCGATTCCGAATAGCTCAAATCATTGTCGTAAGTAACAAGAAGGCTGCCTCGTACAAATTTCAGCGAGCCCTTTACAAAAGCCACATTAGCTGCCGCACCGTTCGCCTCGTTGGTGGAGATTTTAACATAACCCAAGGAAACGGTGGGATTTTCCTTATCAAAAAGGGGACTTGTGCCTACCGTATAAATGTTAAGCTCTCCTGTGTCTTTATGATAGCGGCTTTCCTGTATTTTTGCGCCAAGCTTTTCGTTGGGAATAAAGGTTATTTCCGCATTATCCGTATTAGCCTTTACATTTAAGCTGATTTGAAGGGAAGAAACTCCCTCTGACGCGGCTCTTGACAATGTGAGAATCACCTCTGCCATATCTCCCTTTGCGGAAAGCGCCGCTTTTTCCCCATTGTCGGCAAAAACCGCTGTCGACAGACCCATTACGGCGGCGGTAAGCACCGCCGTAACTGTCCTGAAGAAATTTTTAACGTTTTTGAAAGCTGTTTTCATAGTATTCTCCTATCCTGCCGCTTCAATCGGAAATTCGTGTCTCGGTAGGGTATAAATTTTAAGCTGATAGCCGACTTAGAACTTGTTCTCATAGAAATTGGCACGCATCTTTTCGGCAAATTTTGCC
>CANEHP010000179.1 GCA_947427325.1 uncultured Clostridia bacterium
CTGGACGGAAACTTTATTAAACTCATTTTTTAACAGGTAGTTTTTTTACAGCCCCATCTTGTAGTTTTAAAACGGATTAAGCAAGACTTATTTTAACAGTAAAAGTCAATTAAGTGAAACTTATGTGAAATATACGTGAAAAGTGCAACCAATTAAAACCATATTTCTACTTATAAAGTGTAAGGTAATATTTCAACCGAAAACCCCAAGGGCTTTGTTTTTGCTGTAAACAAAAGTTACAGCCTCATCGGGCGGCGGTTTTCTTGTGGGTGCTTTGCCGAGATTTCTTATAAGCTCGGGACGCTGCCCCTTGTTGAAATGATGAAAAAACAATCGGCACGGATGCGTATGGATAATCATAGAGTACAATTCATTTTGATCGTATAAATTTGAAAACAGTTTTACCGATTTAAGTATTTACTGCTTAGCCCCAAGCAACGAATACGTTAAATCGGTAAAGCTGTTTTTGAAATGTGAAAATTAGGGGAAATTTATGAAAATTTTGTTGATAATACATCCAATATGATTTAAAATTCTATTTAAGAAACACCGCACACAAAGACGTTAGGGGTCATTGTGCGGCGTTGTCTTAAGGGCCATTCAAAAAATAAAAGGAGAAGAATTGGCACAGATGAGTATTGGGGATAAGGAAATAATAGCGTTGTTTTCATCAAGCGACCAAAGGGCAGTATCGGAGTTCAAAAACAAATACGGCGACTTGTGCCTGAGCATAGCGTTAAATATACTGCACAATATGGAGGACGCTGAGGAATGTACAAACGATGTTTACATAAACCTTTGGAACGGGATTCCTCCTTCCGTTGAAAATTTTAAAGCATATGTTTGCAAGGTAACTAAAAATTTAGCCATAAACAAGTACAGATATAATTTGGCAGAAAAAAGGAACAATGATTTAATCATAAGCTTGTCCGATTTGGAGGAATCTGTTGCCGATCCTAACTGCCAAAGCGAGTCGGATGAAAACGAGCTTGGAGAGAAAATCAGCAGATTTCTGCGAGCAGAAGATACGGTTCACAGAAATGTGTTCGTCAGACGGTATTGGTTTATGGATTCCATTAAGGATATTGCCGAAAAGTACTCGTTCAGCGAAAGCAAGGTAAAATCTATGCTTTTTCATACAAGAAACAAACTAAAAAAGTTTTTGAAAAGGGAGGGCGTTGATATATGAAGGAACAAAAACTTTTTAAAGCGGTAAAGTACATTGACGAGGAGCTTATAAGCGAGGCTGCCGACTATAAGCCGAATAAAAACGATATCGGCATAAAAGCCGAGAATGCGGTATATGTAGCTCCTGCAATGGTAGATCCCGAAAAAAGGAAAAAAGACTTATTTAAATATTTTGCCGTTGCTGCGGTTTTGCTGGCTGTTGTAAGCGGAATGCTGTTTACAGTAAAATACAGTGCGGGAATTAAAAACGACCTTGATTCCTTTACCTATACAGAGGGAAGCGACGATTGGACCGAGCTTAACAAGCCCGTTGAACCCTTAATGGCTCTTGAAACGTCGAAGTCGTTTGATGAAGATCATATATACACCTGTCTTTATACCGACAGCCTTCCCGAAATTCCAAAGCCCGATTTCAGCGGCGCACGCTTTATTACTATGTCGGTTGATGAGCTGAGCGAGTATTACGGCTACAAGCACTTGTCCAAAATAGTGAAAAATGAATATGCGGCGGAAATAAACGATGAAAATTTTCGTTACGGAATTTACGTATTTCCCGACGGAAGCATATATGATTTAAATACCTTTACCGTTGAATTTAGCGAGGGAAAAGTCAAAAATATTTACGGTTTAACAGTCGATTATTATATCAAAAGATTTACTGTCACAATAGGAAAAAATACACGGTGCGGACAAAAATACATTCCGGATTCAAAATACCGGGGCGAGCTGACCGCATATTACAATAAGGAAAAGGGCGTTTTCTTTTCGGCGCTTGAAAAATATGGGTTAAGCTTTATGTTTTCCGCTTATGAAGACGAAATGTATTTGACTGAAAACCCCGAGCTGCAGGAGAGTTTTGAGAAATACAATAAAAGCTTTATGGATGAAAATAACGGCATTACTTACAAATTCATCGACTTTATTTTTTTTAGAAACGATAATACCGAAATTAAAAGCTTTGACGAAAAACTGGTAAGTAAGTACATTGACGAGGATGAAAATTTAGAGGAATTTCTGCGCGGGGTGAAGCCCGTTGAGCCTGTAAAGGTAATCGACGGCTACGGCTGGTTCAGAAGAGCCTATGTGGATTCGCTGCCCGAAATTCCGAAGTCAAATTTTGATGAAAAATATTTTATCCCCATGACAATAACGGAGCTTTTTGAGTATTACGGATATTACGGTAAAATATCCGAGCTGATCGAAAACGGAATATTTACCGAGATTACCGACGAGCACACACATTACGGAATTTATAAGCTGCCCGACGGAAGCGTATATGATTTAAATACCTTTACTTTTAAATTACGCGACGACGCACACGAAGAATATAAATACGGGGCGGCTTGTACGGCGGACAGATTCACACTTACTCTTGCCAAGGAAACAAGCTTTGGAAACGAGTATATAAAGTACAACAGAATCACAGACGCCGCCAACACGTTCTATAGCGAAAAAACAGATACCGCTTTTTATTTAAATATTCTTAACGGGATAACTTTTATGTTTTCGGGAACGATTGACGATATAGTGGGCGCTGACCGTATGGAGCATTATAAAGAGAAATTAGATGAAGAACGCTGCTGCGAAGATATTGCAGATATGATCAATAATACGGAAGGTCAATTTTCACTTTACTATCGTTATCGCTTTGATTATAAATTGGGATGGATAGAAGGGCTTGCCGAAGATGTCTTTTGACCCTGGCCAAGTAAACCGATACCAATCGGAGAATGGTATAACACCGCACAAAAGATTTTCTTTGTGCGGTTATGGCAAATGTAGTCAAAAACTTGTTTTAACAATATAATTGTATGGATTTATGGCAGCTTACACTAAGGCAACACCGCAATATAACCGTGAGAACAAGTTTTGGGGCAGCGCTGTGCAAATCACTCTGCGACTTTGTATGGCGTTATATAAAAAGGAGGATTTTAAAATGACAAAAATCAGGAAAAGAAGAATTATTTCTTCAATAACGGCAGCAGCCATAGCTTTTTCCTGCGGTACTGCAAGCACCCTTAATGCTTACGGCATGGAGGATAATACTCCCGCTTCGGGTAAGCTTCAGTGCGACTATGTTGAAGAGCTTCCCGACGGAGGAAAAAAATATGTTTACGTTATCGACGGGGCGGAGCATACATTCCCCGTGCCTCCCGAGGGCTTCAGCCCTTTGACAGCTTCGGATGAGCAGCTTGAAGCTTACGGCTTTCCGCCAAGACCCGGTCAGGATAATACAGAGGATTACAATGATTGGGTGCAGCTTATGAGCTGTTATAAATCTACCGCCGTGCCGGAAATCGATCTGGAGGAAGGCGAAGACGGCAATAGGGCTGTGAACGGCGGAATAGCTGCGTTTAATGCTATAATTACCAATGATACAAACTATACAGCAGGCTATGCGGCTTGTCTTCAGGACGGAGGCAGAAACTTCTCTCATGTGCAGGGAGATTTTGTTCAGCCCACTATTACAGGCGTATCAGGAACCTGCGCCAATATATTTGCCGTTGGATTCGATACCGTTCAAGGCAATTCCGGACCGGGAGCGGTGGCAGGCACAAAATGTATCGGCAGGGGAGAGGCGCAGGCGTATTACCATTGCTACGGAAAAAACGGAACGGACAAATACCTTTCTATATCGAGCCTTACATTCAAGCCCGGGGATAAGGTTCATGTGTATGTTTCATACCAAAGAGCAAACAACATATTTAACTATTATATTGTAAATGTTACCACAGGAAAGCAAATTTCGGACATTGTGGAATATTCGGACGCAAACTATTTTGACGGAAAATATGCATGCTGGCTTGCAGCAAGGTATAAATATTACAATGGCGCTTTATATAATTTAGGCAAGTTCACGGATGTGTCGTTTACAAGCTGCAAGGCTATGATGAACATATCGGATACATGGACCGCTCTCGGTGACTTTGATACAATAATGAAATGCAGCATGAAAAACAACAGCGGAGCAACATTAGCCTATCCGAGCAGCGTGATAAGCAAAACACAATTCAGCTGTAAATGGCAGGGGTACAAGTAACCGTAAAACCAAAATACCGCCGACTTTTTTACTTATAATGCAGCTTTATTTTAGAAGAATTTGTTTCCCGCTTCGGTCAATAAGCGGCAATACCCCTATTTTTTAAATTCGTGCATTGCCGCTTATTGAGATTTTAAAAAAAGACACTCAAGTACACAAAAATCACCCTAAATTTTAAAAAAACTCTTGACAATCTCCATCCAAACGAGTATAATATATAAAGCTAAGAAATGCGCCAATAGCTCAGCTGGATAGAGTGACTGGCTACGAACCAGTAGGTCGGGGGTTCGAATCCCTTTTGGCGTGCCAGGAAAATTTCGAGGCGAGGAACATCTCGCCCCTCAATTTTCGTCCAAAATCGCTTGGCGGTCACAGA
>CANEHP010000180.1 GCA_947427325.1 uncultured Clostridia bacterium
ACCGTTCCCGCTTTTGACGCATATATAGGGTGACCGTAAATTCCTCCGCCGGAAACATCAATTCCTTTATGATTTCTCGGCTGACCGTACAGATAATCCAATCCGAAGTATGTTGTTATCATATGAAATTGGGCTTCAAGAGGCCACAGCCATTCGCCCTGTTGATATTCCAGGCTGCTTCCTTCCTGAGCCGCCTTGATTTCACGATCGATTTGTTCTTGATAAGCCGCTATTTCAGCCGCATTGGCTTGCTTTTCACTTTCAAGCTGCTCCTGTTTTTGCTCAAAATCGGCAATTTCCAAACTGTACTTATTATACATTTCGGTAAATTTCTCTGTCAGCCTGCCCGCCTCCCGACGTTTTTCCTCAAGAGCCGCCTTATCGGCTTCCAAAGCTTCCTTGTCGGCAGCCGCCCTTTGGCGTGAGCTTTCCAGATCCGTCTTATCCGTTTCAAGCTGCCGCTTCTTTTTTTCTATCTCCGCCATAGACTGTTTTAATGTATTCATCATATCTTTATTCTGCTTGGATACATTTATCATCATTTTTGTGCGGACCAATAAATCATAAAAATCTGCGGATTCGGCTAAGACGGAGAAAAGATCGGTGTTTTCGGCAACATACATTGCATGAATTACCTTACCGAAATTTTCGAGATTTTTTTCGTTTTCAGAGCTTAATTCTTCAATTTCCTTTTCTTTCAGCTTAATATCGGTTTCCTTATCGGCAATCCGAATATCAAGAGCTTCTATGCCTGCCTGTTTAGCGGCAATATCCTGTTCCATATCATACAGCATATTGTTATAGGCGTCAAGCTGATTTTGAGTTACAACCAGTTTTTGCCATAAAAGCTCTTGTTTTTCCTTACTGTGGGAAATATCGCTGCCAAGAGCCGCAATGGCGTTGTCTATCTGCCGATTTTGCAGTTCAAGATCCTTAATTTTATCTTTTTTCTCATTTATCGAGTCAGAGGAGGCGCTAACGGCAAGACTTGTATCGGGTATTTCGATAAATGTACCTACAGACAGGGATAAAGTCAATCCCAAAACATAAGATACCGCTTTTACAAGCCTTCTTTTTGTTGCTTTTTTCATAATAATTTACCTTCTTTAAAAAAGTAACCGATTTCCTCTGCTCCAAAAAAATAATATCTATTTGTCAAAAGTCCGCCGCATCCCATAAGGCGGCGTTTGCCTGTGCTTCGGTGCGGGCTTATTTCTGTTTTTATATATGAGAATATGTTATATATGATAATATGTTCTTAAAAACGACGCCCATAACCAAACTACACCTTTAAGTGCTTGCCCATACTGAAAACCGTACCTATTGCGCTTAAGAGCGCTCCTGCCAAACAGTTAAAGGCAAGCAGATACCACATAATATCGCTGAAAGGAATAATATTGGACAAGCCCAATACCTTCCAAATCGTCAAATCCTCGGCAAAGAAAGATATAAGCGCTTCATAGGATACCTTTGTCAAAAGCCATGCCACTCCGCCGGCAATAACGCCTATAAACATACCCTCAATAAAGAAAGGAAACTTTATAAATGCGTTGGTTGCTCCAACGCTTTTCATAATACCGATTTCCTTTCTGCGGGCGAATACGCTGGTGCGTGAAGCGTTGTAGACTATTACTATACATACTATAACAAGCGCAATCAGCATTGCGCCGCCGATAATACCCAAAGTGGTCCTAAGGCTTACCAAAACGGACGCAAAATCATAGGGCGCACTGACCTCGCTTACTCCGTCAACAGCTTCAAAAGTGCGTTTTGCTTCATCAATTTGGGAAATATCCTTAATGGTAACGCGAAATGTATCGGGCATAGGATTTTCTTTTAATGCGTTAAGTACGTCTGCATAATCGGGCATCTGTTCCTTTTTTGCCTCAAAAGCCTCTTCCTTTGAATAAAAGACCACATTTGCCGTATAACCGTTGTTTTTCAGTTCTTCTTCAATCTTAACAAGCTTTTCATCAGAAGCGTCGTCAACATAAACCAGTATTTCGTTTTTATCCTCCGCACCGCCTATCACCACATTTATATCCGCCGCAAGCAAAGCGGCAAGGCTTATCAGAAGCAGGCTTACCATAATAATACAAAAGCTTGCAAAGCTCATTAAGCGGTTGCGCCAAACGGATACAACGCCCTGCTTTATCAAATAAGAAAAATTACTGCCCCTCATCTTCTCCTCCTATATAATCGTCAAACGCTATAGAACCTTTACTGAGGTTGATAATTCTTCCTCCGAAATATTGAACCAAATCGTGTTCATGTGTAACCATAAGCACGGTTGTGCCGCAGCCGTTTATTTCCTTCAGCAGCTCCACAATCTCATATGAAAGCTTTGGGTCGATATTTCCAGTAGGCTCATCTGCGATAATAAGTCCCGGATCAATAGCAAAGGCTCTGGCTATGGCAACACGCTGCTGCTCGCCGCCCGAAAGCTGAGTAGGCTTTGCTTTTGCTTTATCCGCAAGCTTTACAAGATTAAGCACATAAGGCACTCTCTGTCGGATATATTTGTTGGATTTATCTGTAACACGCAAAACAAACGCCACATTTTCATAAACCGTCATATCGGGAATAAGTCTGAAATCCTGAAAAATCATTCCCAATGAGCGGCGAAAATAAGGTATCTTTTTATTTTTCATTTTTGAAAGATTATAGCCGTTAACAAACACTCTGCCCGTGGTGGGTACTATCTCTCTTGTAAGCAGCTTCAGCATAGTGCTTTTGCCTGCACCGCTGTCCCCTACTATAAATACAAATTCACCGTCGTTAATACGCAGGTTTATGTCATGTAAAGCGTCTACGCCGTTTTTGCCTCCGTCCTTGTAATGAACGTTTACATTTTTTAATTCTACCATTTTTACTTTTGAAATCCTCTTTAAAAATATCTTTATCCCTGAATTTTTTAAATCGGGAACAATACCCGAATTTAGAACTTGTTCTCATATAAATCCATATAATTTCACGTCAGTCAACAACAGTTAACCCCCGCATATAAATACGAGGGGTTAGTCCACACATACATTATACGACAGCCTGATAGTATTCTCACTGTAAATTAAGAACTTTACCGGGTTATCAGAATTTAACGGGATCTGCCGATAAATACTTTTTAACCATAAGGGCAATTTTAAATATAATTGCATGGTCAAACTCTCTCAAATCAAGTCCTGTAAGCTTTTTAATCTTGTCAAGTCTGTACACGAGCGTATTTCTGTGTACAAACAGCTTACGGCTGGTTTCGGAAACGTTAAGATTGTTTTCAAAGAAACGCTGAATAGTAAACAATGTTTCGTGATCCAGGGATTCAATAGAACCCTTCTTGAAAACCTCCTTGAGGAAGGTTTCACAAAGCGTGGTGGGCAAATGATATATAAGTCTTGCAATTCCCAAATTGTCATAGCTTACTATGTTCTTTTCGGTGTCAAACACTTTGCCCACCTCAAGAGCCATCTGAGCCTCCTTAAAGGAACGGGCAAGCTCCTTTACGCCCATTACGGGAGTACCTATGCCTACATTAACGCGGGTGAAGAACTCGCTGGAAAGAGTGTCGGAAATGGAACGGGCAAGCTTTTCCAAATCCTTTACATCAATGTTGCTCTTTATTTCCTTAACAAGAACAATGTCGTTTTCCGAAATATTAAAAACAAAGTCCTTATTTTTATCGGGGAAAAGATTTTGTATTACATCATAAGCGGAAACCTCGTTGGACGTGATAATGTTGATAAGAAAAACCACGCGGTTAATGTCCGCATTAAAATGAAGTTCACGGGATTTGATTCCGATATCGCCGGGAAGAATATTATCGAGAATAATATTCTTTACAAAATTATTTCTGTCATATTTCTCGTCATAATATTGTTTTATGCTGGATAAAGAGATAGATAAAATGGAAGCATACTTAGCTGCGATTTCGTCCGTGCCTTCAACAAATACGGCATAATCGGGCTTTAGATGAAGACCGAAGGACTTGTAGGTAAAGCCGTCTTTGACATAAACGTCGTGTGATTCGCTTATTTCGCTTGTAAAAAGCTCGTCGCTTGTGCCGATTTTTGAAAGATCGCTGCATGCAATAATTATTGAGTTTTCGTCAATAACGCCGATAATTCGGTCGATGGCGTCCTTCATTTGATGTACTACACCCTGAAATAATCTGTTTGACATAAGTATATCCTCTTTCTGAAAGTTGTGGCTGAAAAGCCGTAAGCCTTTCGCCTGCCGTTTTATTTTTTGCAATGACTCTCTTGAATGACTTTCTTGAATAACTTTCTTGAATGACTCTCTTGAGCTTACACAGATAAACCCAAATTCAAGCGTCGAAAAAAATAAACCGCACCTCTAACAAGCCAAAATAACAAAGCAAACTTCAGTCTTGTTTTTTGTATACATCTATTTTACAAGAAAGTGACAAAAAAATCAAGCCTTTTTTATAAAAAATGTAAAAATCTCCGTTATTTTTTCTGTCATATTGCCAAAAAATATAAAAGGTGGTATAATAAGTAAGAACTTGTTCTCATAGGAATGGTGCGCAGATTTTCGAGCAAATTTTGTCGAG
>CANEHP010000181.1 GCA_947427325.1 uncultured Clostridia bacterium
TCAGCAGGTAGTTAAGGATGCTGCGGATTTGGCGGTTTGTGACAATAACAGCGGCGCTATAGCCGAAGTAATTGAATACATAGAAAAGCTTTAAGACAGCAGAAAACCAATACTGCTTTACGGAGCAAGGTTTTGGAAAAAATAAAGAATTTTAGGTTGATTTTAGTGAGGAATTATGGTAAAATCAAAGGGTTGGGATTGGCAGTCGGCTGATCAGTCTATATGGCTTGATCCTGCGGAGGAAAGCTATTATTTTTGTGAAAAATGGAAAAGGCAGGGAAAGCGGTCGGTTCTTGATTTGGGCTGCGGACTCGGCAGACATTCCGTATTGTTTGCAAGATACGGATTTAAGGTTACTGCCGTTGACATTTCCGAATATGCCGTACAAAAAGTCAGAGATGCGGAAACTGAAGAGAACCTGATTATCAGCTCAAAGGTTTGCGATATGGTTAATTTGCCTTTTCGTGAAAATTCCTTTGACTGCATTTTCTCATATCTTGCAATTTCTCATACCGATTCGGATGGCTTTTCACGGATTCTTTCAAAAATCAAGGAAATTTTAAAGCCTGACGGTGAGATTTATCTAACCCTTTGCTCAAAGGAAACCTACTCTTTTAAGGAAGCAAAATATCCTAAAATCGATGAAAACACCGTAATTAAGCGGGAAGAAGGTCCGGAAAATAATGTTCCCCATTTCTTTGTGGACTTAGACGATATAAAGCGGCTGTTTGAACCCGATTTTGAGCTTATCGGTGTAAGGCATATTGATAATTGTATTTCAAAAGGTATTATAAAAAATAACAAACATTATCATATTTATGCAAGATTGAAAAAGGAGAAAAGGTCTTCCTTGGACTTTTCAAATATTATAGGAAGAACCGTGTGGGGAAAGATAGACAGACCCTTAGGCTCGGTGCACCCAAGAGTAAGTACCTTGCATTATCCCGTAAATTACGGATATGTTGAAGGCGTTTTGGGCGGTGACGGCGCTGAACAGGATGTGTATTATTTGGGCGAGGACAGTCCTGTAAGCGGTTTTACCGGAAAGGTGATTGCCGTAATTCATAGGTTTAACGACGTTGAGAATAAATGGGTGGTTGCAAAGGACGGCTGTGTGCTCAGCAGGGAAGAGATTGAACGGGCTGTTGATTTTCAGGAAAAATTCTTTGACAGCGAAATTATAATGTAGTGTGGTGTCCCACTCAAAAATGAAATAAGATGCGCAGCAATTTTTTCCATATGCAAGGCGGAGGACGAAGGCTTGCCGGCGCAAGTCGAGGACGACAACGAAGCGTATGGGAAAAAGGGCAAGCAGATTTTTTTTGAGCGGGACAGCACAGTAGTTGCAAGATAAAAAGAAATTATTAACGGAGGTTAGCAATATGAAAATTGACGCATGGTGGTTTGAGAACAAGCAGACGGAAAACGAAATACTTCAGCCTGAGTTTGCCGTATCCAAAACACATTTGGGCATTTATGCCGAGCTTGATGAATTGTCATATCCCTTTAAAATTTCAGCTGTTGCTAAAAAAAAACGAAGAAATTTACAGCAGGGAATTTGAAGTAAGGGGCAATAATGAAACAACAGAGACTTTTGATATTACTTGCTATGACTGCGCTTTTGTTTTCCAAAGCATTACCGAAGAAGTAAAGGGTCTGCCCGATGAAATATGTGTTAAGATTCTTGTCGGTAAAAAAGAGTACTTAAGTACAATAAAGTGTGAATATGCAAGAATTTACGGAAAGATAACGGATTTTAACGGAAACCCTTATCTTGCGGCTGTGTCTTTTAACCGTATTGCTTTTGGAAGCGATTACACCGGAATGGCGGTATGGAGCAACAGTGAAGGAGAATATTCCGTTACCGTTCCCAAAGGGCTGTACAACAATTTTTATGTATGCGACCATGGCTATGGGCAGACCGTTTTGGAAAACTGGAGCTGGCATATGGCGGTTGACAGAGATGAGGAGCATAACTTTAAAATCGGAAACGGCGAGGTTTATTCGCTTGCTCCATGGTGCTGCAACGGCGGCGGAAATACAATGCTTTTCTGGTTCAGACCTATGATTTTGCCTTCACTTAAAAGCAATGAATACGAAACCGAAATAAACGGCATAAAAAGAAGTGTTAACGATATATCGCCGGAGCTTGAGCTTTCAGATATTAAGGTGACTTTAAACGGCAAAGATTTAAAGATCATTTCTTTGCAAAGGATATATGAAACGGGAAACGACTATACAATGCCTGCCTATGTTATTCAGACCGAAAGACCTTGTAAAGCTTCGGAAACTGTCGGAAAGCAGACTGCTATTGTCGAATACAACAATGCAGAACGAAAAGACAAAGCGGGATATTTAACCCAAAGTCAGGGAAGAGCGCAGTTTTATTTTAAAGATTTCTTTGCATTGTCTTTAATCTAATTTAAAATTTAGATATATTACTGTTGATAATAATATTAAAATAGAAAGGAACGGTATTAAAATGGATCAGGAACGCAAAAAGCAGCTTGAAATCACTGCTGCAAAGGTAAGAATCGGAATTATTGAGGGGGTTTACAACGCAAAATGCGGACATCCCGGCGGATCGCTTTCGGTATGCGACGCATTGACTTATCTTTATTTTAACAGAATGAACATCGACCCGAAAAATCCGTCGATGCCCGACAGAGACAGATTGGTGCTTTCAAAGGGACATACCGCACCCGCTCTTTATTCCGTGCTCGCTAACAGAGGATATTTTCCTGTGGAGGATTTAAAGACATTAAGACATATTGACAGCTATTTGCAGGGTCACCCCGTATTGGGTAAGGTTCCGGGAGTTGATATGAGCACCGGCTCTTTGGGACAGGGCGTTTCCGCCGCTTGCGGTATGGCGCTTTCGGGAAAGCTTGATAATGATATCTATAAAGTATACACTATTCTCGGCGACGGTGAGCTGGAAGAAGGTCAGGTTTGGGAAGCTGCTATGTTTGCCGCTCATTATCAGCTTGACAATTTGGTGGCGGTAATCGACAATAACGGACTTCAGATTGACGGTAAGATAAGCGAGGTTATGAGTCCTTATCCCATTGACGAAAAGTTCAGAGCTTTTGGCTGGCACGTAATTGTAATTGACGGTCATGATTTTAACGAAATAGAAAAGGCTTTCGATGAAGCCGAAAGAGTCGCTAATCAGCCTGTTGCGATTATTTTGAGAACCACCAAGGGCAAGGGCGTAAGCTATATGGAAAATCAGGTTTCATGGCATGGCGCCGCTCCCAATGAGGAACAGTACAAAATTGCAATATCCGAGTTACAGGCAAAATTAGATGAGCTTACAAAGTGATAGGGGGATAAAATAAATGGAAAAGAAAGCAACTCGTGAAAGCTACGGTGAAGCTCTTGTTGAGCTTGCACAGAAAAGACCCGATCTTATTGTCCTTGACGCAGATTTGGCGGCAGCTACCAAAACAGGTATTTATAAAAAAGCCTGCCCCGATCGTTTTTTTGACTGCGGTATTCAGGAAGCGGATATGATGGGCGTTGCGGCGGGTATCGCCACTACGGGAAAATTGGTATTTGCCAGCAGCTTTGCAATGTTTGCGGCAGGCAGAGCCTTTGAGGTTGTAAGAAACAGCATAGGCTATCCTCACCTTAATGTTAAGATAGGCGCAACTCATGCAGGTATTTCCGTAGGAGAGGATGGAGCGACTCACCAATGCAACGAGGATATTTCTCTTATGAGAACCATTCCGGGAATGACTGTTATAAATCCTGCCGATCATGTGGAAGCAAAGGCGGCGGTTTTGGCAATGGCCGATTACGAAGGACCGACTTATCTGAGATTCGGCAGACTTGCCGTTCCCGTATTTAACGACGCTGCAACCTATAAGTTTGAGGTTGGAAAGGGTATTCAGTTAAAGGACGGCAATGATGTTGCAATTATTGCAACAGGTCTTATGGTAAACGAAGCTATGGAAGCGTCAAAGGCTTTGGCGGAGCAGGGAATATCTGCCCGTGTTATTAACATTCACACAATTAAGCCTATTGACAGAGATATTATTATAAGAGCGGCAAAGGAAACAGGCAAAATAGTTACCGTTGAAGAGCATTCTGTTATCGGCGGTCTTGGCAGTGCCGTTTCCGAGGTCGTTACCGAAACGGTTCCTGTTCCCGTTGTTAAAATAGGCGTTCAGGACGTGTTCGGTCACAGCGGTCCCGCTGCCGCATTGCTTAAAGAATTTGGTCTTTGTGCCGATAATATTGTTAAGGTTACAAAGCAGGTTTTGGGAAAATAATTTTTTAGCCGCTCATTTTTTGAGTGGCTTTTTTATGAAAAAATTTTGTATTGCGGCAGGGCAAATAAGGAGGAAAAACATATGCCGAAGTTTAGAGCGTGTTCACATAAAGCTCAGCATACATCTTTTCGGCAAATTTTGCCGCCGGCTTCGTTTCGTCATTTGCTTAGATGCCGATGCCTCCTTGCGCCGGCTTTGGGCAAATGACTGAACACATCGTGTGTTAAAATTTT
>CANEHP010000182.1 GCA_947427325.1 uncultured Clostridia bacterium
GCAGTCATCGGCAAAATTTGCCGAAAAGATGCGTGCCAATTTCTATGAGAACAATTTCTTAAAGGTATTGTGCCGATTTATTTCCTAAAAATATGCTTTTTAGCTTGTTTTTATAAATTTCAAGGTCATAAATTCTTTAAAATTCTAACTGTTTTAAAGAGCTTATTATCCGAATAAAGCTGCATATTCTGTTTTTACGGCAAACAGAAATATGCAGCTGTATTCGGTTTTTGAAATTCAAGCCATGGGAAAGCCTACAGCCCTGCGCCCTTTAATCGGCGTCCTTATAGTCCACATCAACCACATTATCGCCGCCGTTTCCTCCGTTATCGGCAGCACCGCCGCTCACCTCGGTCTGCTGAGCCTGTGCGCCCTGCTCCTTGTAAACTTTCTCAGCCACTGCATAAAAAGCGGTTTGAAGCTCTTCCTTAGCGGACTTGATCTTTTCAATGTCCTCGCCCTTCAAAGCTTCCTTTAAAGCGTCGATCTTAGGCTGAACCTGTCCCTTTTCCTCGGCTGTTACCTTGTCGCCAAATTCGTTAAGGGATTTTTCGGTCTGATAAACCATTGAGTCTGCCTCGTTGCGAAGATCGACCTCTTCTCTGCGCTTTTTATCCTCCTCGGCAAAGGCTTCGGCTTCCTTAACCGCCTTATCGATATCTTCCTTGCTCATATTTGTGGAAGCGGTAATGGAGATATGCTGCTCCTTGCCTGTTCCCAAATCCTTTGCGGAAACATTTACTATACCGTTAGCGTCAATATCAAAGGTAACCTCAATCTGGGGGATTCCTCTGGGAGCGGGAGCAATGCCGTCAAGTCTGAACGTACCCAGCGATTTGTTATCCTTGGCAAAATCACGCTCGCCCTGCAATACGTTGATATCAACGGAAGGCTGATTGTCCGCATAGGTGGAGAATATCTGCGATTTCTTTGTAGGAATGGTGGTATTTCTGTTAATCATCTTGGTGCAAACGCCGCCTGCGGTTTCCACGCCCAATGACAGGGGAGTAACATCAAGCAAGAGCAGTCCGCTTACTTCCTTGTTAAGAACGCCGCCCTGAACGGCTGCGCCTACTGCCACGCACTCATCGGGGTTAATGCCCTTGAAGGGTTCTTTGCCGATATAGTTCTTAACAGCCTCCTGTACGGCAGGTATACGGGTTGAGCCGCCAACCAGAAGAACCTTGTCGATTTCGGAAATTTTAAGTCCGCTGTCTCTTATAGCCTGTTCCAAAGGTCCCATAGTAGCCTTTACCAGATCTTCGGTAAGATCGTTGAATTTTGCTCTTGAAAGAGCCACGTTCAAATGCTTGGGACCGTTAGCGTCAGCAGTGATATAAGGGATATTTATATTTACCGAGGTGGAATTCGAAAGCGCTATCTTAGCCTTTTCAGCCTCGTCCTTTAAGCGCTGCATTGCAAACTTGTCGTTTCTCAGATCTGTTCCGTCGGATTTCTTAAATTCGCTTACCAAAAAGTCAATGATTCTTTGGTCAAAGTCGTCTCCGCCCAGTCTGTTATTGCCCGCTGTGGCGAGAACCTGCTGTACTCCGTCGCCGATATCTATGATAGATACGTCGAAAGTGCCGCCGCCCAGGTCATAAACCACAACCTTCTGTTCGTTGCCCTTATCCACACCGTAAGCAAGCGCTGCGGCGGTAGGCTCGTTAATAATTCTGTGAACGTTAAGACCTGCAATTTGTCCTGCGTCCTTGGTAGCCTGTCTTTGAGAGTCGGTAAAGTATGCGGGGACGGTGATAACCGCGTCGGTAACCTTTTCGCCCAAATAATTTTCGGCCTCGGTCTTCAGCTTTTGAAGTATCATTGCGGAAATTTCCTGCGGAGTGTACTTTTTTCCGTCAATGTCAACCTTGTAATCGCTGCCCATATTGCGCTTAATTGAGATAACGGTCCTGTCGGGGTTTGTAACAGCCTGGTTCTTTGCAAGCTGACCTACAAGACGTTCGCCGTCCTTGGTGAATGCCACTACGGAGGGGGTGGTTCTGCTGCCCTCGGAGTTGGTGATTACGTTAGGCTCACCGCCCTCAATTACTGCAACGCATGAGTTTGTTGTACCTAAATCGATTCCTATAATTTTTCCCATAATAAATCATTCCTTTCAGTAAAATGCTTTTCGGCAATTTGTATATTTAATTCGTACTTTTTGTGTTATCTTAACCTTTTTGGTTTTTATGCAAATCCCTTTTTAAACTGACGTAATACACATTTTTTAAAAGGGAATTGCCCCGAAATACCAATCCGACGTTTTTAAAAGTAATTGGCGCTATGCATATTTTATGCGCTTTTGTTAGGTTTTAAGCAACCACCGCAACCATAGCGAAGCGCAAAACCTTATTTCCGATTTTGTAGCCCTTTTGGAAGGTGGAGGCAATTTGCCCGCTCTCCTGTCCCTCCTCAGCCTGAACCTGCTGCACTGCCTGATGAAAAGCAGGATCAAAGTCGCCGTCGGCGGCTATTTGCTCAACGCCTAACTTACCCAAGGTTTCCATAAAGCTGTCGTATATCATCTGAACGCCTTTTTTAAAATTCTCGTCTGCACATTCAACGGATAATGCCCTTTCAAGGCTGTCCGCAACCGTTAAAAATTCGGCAACGATTTTTGCGGTTATCTCAGGCTCTAGCTCCATGCGCTCGCGGCTTGTTCTCTTACGGTAGTTGTCGTATTCCGCCATATTGCGCATAAGCTGATCCTTTATCTTTGCTATCTCTTCGTCTTTTTTTCTTAATTCCTCGGCTGTGCCGTCATTTTCCCCGTCTGCATTTTCCGCCGCTTCGGGTTTTCCTTCCTGTTCCGTCAGTTCCTCCGAATTTTTTTCCAAATCCTTTTCGTCCTGCTCCTCCGGTTTGTTCTCTTTTTTCTTACTCATTTTCTTCTGCCTCCCTTTCAATAAGCAGCAATTCTTCGTTTTCGTCCTCCGATTTAAGAAGATTTGTCACTTTATTTGAAAAATATTCCAAATAAGGAATTATTTTTTTATAGTCAAGCCGCATAGGACCTATAACTCCGAAGCCTCCCGCCTTTTGTCCGTCCTTTTCAAAGGTTGATGTAATTATGCTTGAATTGGAAATAACAAAGGTTTCGTCTTCCTTTCCGAACATTATATTTATGCCCGAAAATGCGTTATTTAAAAATCCGCTTAGGCGGTTTTTATTTTCCAGCATTGCGGCGATCTCATGCCCCTGAAGCTGTCCGCAGGTTATAAGATGTGATTCGCCCTGAACGTCCACCTGTTCCTGCATCATTTCCGCCGACATTTCCGCAATGCCTTTCATAAGCGGTGATAATGTCATCATATAACTGCCCATTGCGGCGGAGATATTTTCTATAAATTCGTCCGAAACATTTTTAAGGTTCATTCCCGTTAAATTTTCTTCCGCAAACTTTGTAAAAAACTGAACCTGCTCATGAGTCAAGTCGAACTGCAAACGGCAAACGCGGTTTTTTATGCTTCCTCCCGAGGTTATCAGCAAAATAATATACATTCTTTTGCCTGTGGGAATAACCTCAACCTTGCTTATTACCGAAAATCTGCTTGTTTCATTGGCGGTGACTATGGCGCACTTTGTAATCTCCGCCAAAGCTCTCCCCGCTTCCTCAATAAGCTCATCGTCCGTATCTGCGTCAATTTTTTCAAATATTTTGTCTATCTGCGCCCTTTGATCCTCCGAAAGCTTATGCTCGGGCATAAAAGCTTCGATATAAAGGCGATAGCCGCTGAACGTGGGAACTCTTCCCGCACTGGTGTGAGGGTGCTCAAGATAGCCAAGCTGTTCAAGCATTGCCATTTCGTTGCGAATTGTGGCAGAGGAAACTTTAGTATCGAGCTTTTCCTGCACAAGCTTAGACCCTACAGGCTCGCCGCTGCGGATATACTCGTCAACTACCGTTTCAAGTATTTTCAAAGTCCTCTTTTCCATCGCTTATCGCTCTTTTCTGATATAATCCCTGATTTAGAACTTGTTCTCATAGAAATTGGCACGCATCTTTTCGGCATATTTTGCCGATGACTGCGTCAAAATTCCTTGAAATACACGAGTATTCCTGCGGAATTTTTCCTTGTCCTCTACAAAATTTGCTCGAAAATCTGCGCACCATTCCTATGAGAACAAGTTCTTAATTCTTATTAAGTTATAATGTATGCTGTTTTCAAATTGGCACTCTTGCTTTTTGTCTGTTAGCACTCTTCCTCTCTGAGTGCTAAAAACACTTTAACACTTTTCCGTTAAAATGTCAAGAGGTTTTTTAAAATTTTTTTATTTTTTTAAAAATTGTCATATGTTTTCCGAAATTCTTTTTATGTCGTATTTTAGAAAATTTTTACAGCCCCTCCGATTCCCACAGCATATATTTAAAGCAACACCGCACAATGACCGCCTGACGTCTTTGTGTGCGGTGTTGCCTTAGAACTTGTTCTCATAGAAATTGGCACGCATCTTTTCGGCAAATTTTGCCG
>CANEHP010000183.1 GCA_947427325.1 uncultured Clostridia bacterium
CTGCGTGTAACCTCTACGCCGCAGCGCTCGCAGGTTTTTCCTTTAAATCTTATCTTTTTGTATTTACCGCAGGCACATTCCCAATCTCTTGTAGGTCCGAAAATCCTTTCGCAAAAAAGACCGTCCTTTTCGGGCTTTTGTGTACGGTAGTTTATGGTTTCGGGACGGGTTACAACGCCATAGCTCCATTTTCTAATCTGCTCCGGAGAAGCAAGACCGATTTTTATTGACTCAAAAACATTATCTGACAATGTGATAACCTCGTTTCTTTTAATTTCATACCTAAACTTTGCAGCCTTTGCGGAATAAACCTCCAACTGCCTATGCGGTTATTTGTGTTTACTCGTCAGAGTCGTCCTCCCCCATAAAGTCCTCCTCGGGAAAATCCTCCTCATCGCCGTAATCATCATCTCCGTAAATATCGTCATCGTCTGAGCCTTCCTCGGGTTCTTCGGTGATATAGGATCCGTCAAGCTCCTTTTCATCGGCTACATACTCGAAATCGTTGGCGTCAACCATCACAGCCTCCTCATCGTCGTCAAAGGTCTGCTTAAGGTCGATTTCCTCCTGATTCTTGTCAAGCACCTTAACGTCAAGTCCGAGAGACTGCAATTCCTTAACAAGTACCTTAAAGGATTCGGGAACGCCCGGATTGGGAACATTGTTGCCCTTAACTATCGCCTCATAGGTCTTAACACGTCCCACAATATCATCGGATTTAACGGTCAGAATTTCCTGAAGGGTATAAGCCGCACCGTATGCCTCCAACGCCCAAACCTCCATTTCACCGAAACGCTGACCGCCGAACTGAGCTTTACCGCCCAGGGGCTGCTGTGTTACAAGTGAGTAAGGACCTGTGGAACGGGCATGGATCTTATCGTCAACCAAATGGTGGAGCTTAAGATAGTACATATATCCAACGGTAACGGGAGATTCAAACTTTTCGCCCGTTCTGCCGTCGGTAAGCGGCGTCTTGCAGTCGTCCGTCCAGGGAAGCTTGGTAAAGTCAAGTCCCGGGCCGTCCTTTCCCGCAAGATTATCTCTGTTTTTGTTTGCCTTGTGATACAAATCACGGATATTATCCTCGTGAACACCGTCAAATACAGGTGTCATAACCTTCCAGCCCAGCGCCTTCGCCACATAGCCCAGGTGAACCTCCAAAACCTGTCCGATGTTCATACGGGAAGGCACGCCCAAAGGATTAAGAACAATATCAAGGGGAGTGCCGTCAGGCAGGAAAGGCATATCCTCCTGAGGAAGTATGCGGGAAACAACGCCCTTGTTACCGTGACGTCCCGCCATTTTATCGCCTACGCTGATTTTTCTCTTTTGTGCAATATAACAGCGAACCACCATATTTACGCCTGCGGCAAGCTCGCTGCAGTTGGTTCTGTCAAACACCTTAACGTCTACCACTACGCCGCTTTCGCCGTGAGGAACACGAAGGGAGTTGTCGCGCACGTCTCTTGCCTTGTCGCCGAAAATCGCACGGAGCAGTCTTTCTTCTGCGGTAAGGTCGGCTTCGCCCTTAGGCGCAACCTTTCCTACTAAAATATCTCCTGCATGAACCTCTGCGCCTATGCGGATAATTCCTCTTTCGTCCAGATCCTTTAAAGCGTCCTCGCCCACATTGGGGATCTCTCTTGTGATTTCCTCGGGGCCTGCCTTGGTGTCACGGCATTCAAGGTCATGCTCCTCAATGTGAATCGAGGTGTATACATCGTCAAATACTAATTTTTTGTTAATGAGCACGGCGTCCTCGTAGTTATAGCCCTCCCAGGTCATAAAGCCTATGAGAGCGTTTTTGCCCAAGCTGATTTCGCCGTTGCTTGTAGCCGGACCGTCGGCGATAACATCGCCCTTCTTGACGGGTTCTCCTTTTTTTACCACAGGTCTTTGGTTAATACAGGTGCCTTGGTTGGAGCGCTTGAACTTTATAAGCTCGTACCTGCGGTCCTTGCCCGTAGCTTCGGAATAAATGGTAATGCAGTCCGCCGTTACCTTGGTAACAACGCCGTCCTCTTTTGCAAGAACGCATACGCCTGAGTCCACAGCCGCCTTGTACTCCATACCTGTGCCCACAATCGGGTTTGTGGTTACCATAAGGGGTACGGCCTGACGCTGCATATTTGCGCCCATCAAGGCACGGTTTGCGTCGTCGTTTTCGAGGAAGGGTATCATAGCCGTTGCCACAGATACCATCATTTTGGGAGATACGTCCATATAATCGACCTTTTCTCTGGCAACTTCAAGTATCTCGTCTCTGTGACGTGCGGTGACACGGGGACGTACAAAATGTCCCTCTTTATCCAAAGGCTCGTTGGCCTGCGCAACAATGTAGAGATCCTCCACATCTGCGGTCATATAAACAACCTCATCGGTAACCACTCCCGTTTCCTTGTCTACCTTGCGGTAGGGAGCTTCAATAAAGCCGTATTCGTTAATTCTCGCAAAGGAAGCAAGATAAGAAATGAGTCCGATGTTAGGACCTTCGGGGGTTTCAATGGGGCACATTCTGCCGTAGTGGGAATAGTGCACGTCACGAACCTCAAATCCCGCTCTGTCACGGGACAAACCGCCGGGACCCAATGCGGAAAGACGTCTTTTGTGTGTAAGCTCCGCCAAAGGGTTGTTCTGATCCATAAACTGTGACAGAGGCGACGAACCGAAAAATTCCTTGATAGCCGCTACAACGGGTCTGATATTGATAAGACTTCCGGGGGAAACCTTTTCCTTTTCCTGAGACTGAAGCCCCATTCTTTCCCGGATAACTCTTTCCATTCTGGCAAAGCCGATTCTGAACTGATTCTGAAGCAGCTCGCCTACGGAACGGATTCTTCTGTTTCCCAAATGATCTATATCGTCAATGCTGCCGATGCCTTCGCAAAGGTTGATGAAATAGCTTACCGTTGCAAAAATATCGTCAACGATAATATGCTTGGGGACTAATTTGTCCGCATTCTCCGCAAGAGCATTTTTAAGCTCCTCGTCGGATTCTGCGGTATCTAAAATTTCCTTTAGCACAGGGAAGCTGACTTTTTCGTTAATGCCGTAATCAAGGGGGTCAATGCCGTCGGGAAGATAAGGCTTAATGTCCACCATTCCGTTGCCTATAACCTTAACCTCTTTATCCTCAACTGAAAGGATGACCTCCATAACCCCTGCTTGCTCGATTTCCTTAGCCCTGTCAAGCTTTATGAACTCGCCCTCCTCCGCCATAATTTCACCCGTAAAGGGATTAACTATGGGGGAGGCAAGCTTTTGTCCTGCAATTCTGGAAGCTATTCCCAACTTTTTATTGTACTTATATCTGCCGAAACGGGACAAATCGTAGCGCTTTGCGTCAAAGAAAAGTGCGTTTAAATGATTCTGCGCCGATTCAACCGTGGGAGGCTCGCCGGGACGGAGCTTTTTGTACACTTCAAGAAGAGCCTCTTCGGTATTCTTGGTGGTGTCCTTTTCGTTTATTGTGGCACGGATTCTGTCGTCCTCGCCGAACATATCGATAATATCGTCGTCCGTTCCCTTGCCCAAGGCACGGATAAGTGTCGTTGCGGGAATTTTGCGGTTTTTGTCGATACGGACATAGAAAATATCGTTGCTGTCCATTTCGTACTCCAACCATGCGCCTCTGTTGGGTATTACCGTAGAATGGAACAGCTTTTTACCCGTTTTATCATAGTCAAAGCCGTAGTAAACGCCGGGAGAACGCACCAACTGTGATACGATAACTCTTTCCGCACCGTTGATGACAAATGTGCCGCTGTCGGTCATAAGCGGAAAATCGCCCATGAAAATAATGTTCTCGGAAATTTCGCCCGTTTCCTCATTTTTCAGCCGTGCCTTAACACGCAAGGGAGCGGCATAAGTAACATCACGCTCCTTGCATTCGCTGATGGTGTACTTGGGAGTATCGTCGATGGTGTAATCAACAAAGCTTAATGTCAGCTTACCGTTTGAATCGGTAATTGACGCCACATCGCTGAATACCTCCCTGATACCCTCGTCCAGAAACCACTGATAGGACTTTTTCTGAATTTCGATAAGGTTCGGCATTTCAAGAACTTCATCGATTTTTGAAAAGCTTTTTCTGGTGGTTTTGCCAAACTGCACATCCTTGACATTTACCATTGGCTCTATCACTCCTTAATTCAACACTGATGCCTTATTTCAGCGGTTTTTGTCAACCCTTGTCGGCAAATAAAATCCTCTGAAATATATATACATCCATTATGATACAGTATAATAGTATAACCCAGAATTTAACAAATGTCAAGGGTTTTTTAGGAAAAAGAGCCGCTTCTTTGAAAAATTTCCGGTATGTTATTGCTCCCCCAATTAAAGTTTGCCGCAGGATACAGGCGCAAATGAAAAATATCAAGGAAAAAAGCACAGCAATATGCCATATTGCGA
>CANEHP010000184.1 GCA_947427325.1 uncultured Clostridia bacterium
GGCGGCAAAATTTGCCGAAAAGATGCATGCTGAGCTTTATGTGAACACGCTCTAAAATCAGCTGAAGAAAGATTATGAATATGATCATTTACAAGTATTCATAAGTTGTCGGAAAGGCGGTAAAAAATATGAAAATAAAAGCAACTATCTCTTTTTTAATGACGGCAGCCTTGCTGTCAGGGTGCAGCGCAGGCAGCGAATCACCGTCCAAGGATTTATCTGTCAGCAGCTCTGTCAACAGCATTTCTGAAAATAATATAACATATAACTATTCATATTCGGATTATTACGTTTATGAAAACCCGGAAGAACTGATTTCGGCTGCCGATATTGTGCTGACGGGAAAAGTTACCGACATCTCCTTTAAAATGCTCGATTACGTAACCGCACTTCCCCCCACCGAGGAGACTGAAGAAAGATATATTAAATTGTGTACAATTTATACTGTTGATGTGATTTCAACCTATAAAGGCAATGTATCGGAATCTATTAACATCAGAGTTGCAGGCGGACTGAAGGATAAATATCTTGACGAGCAGCTTCGGGTGTTAGGCGAAAGAGTCTCTAAGGGCATAACGGTTACGTCGAATATGCCCGAAATTGAAATCGGAGAAACATATTTGTTCTCGTTGGGAGTGTTTGAAGGCACAGATCCGTGCCTGATGAATCAGGATCAAGGTGTTATCTGCGTCAGCGATTTAAATTCGGCTGTTGCCAAGGATATATACGGATATGTTTCTGCCAAAGATATTATTTCATATTTCGGAAATGAAAAATGGACGGCTTTCGAATCCGAAAACTTTCTTAAAACAGAATAGCCCTGCATTAATGGGTTTGGGAAAGAATTTTGCATTATCCGATACGGCAAATACATTTTGTGAAAAGGGGTTGCACCCGAAACGCTAATCCCATGGTTTAAAATCAGTAGGAAAATCTTTCCGGCAATAATCTGAACAGTTCTGCTCATAATCTGCTTATACTAATTAGTTCATTTTTTAATAAAATAAAAAACCGAGACGTCTCAAAGCTGAGCGTCTCGGTTCAGACTGTGGAAAAAGACCTAACCTTTCTTTTTCGGAATGAAAGGAGGTTCGGGGGAAAACCCTGATGGTTTTCCCCCGAGTTAAGATCATAGCCTTAAAATCGAGGCTTTAGCCCGATTTTTGATTTTCGGCTTTGCCGAAAATCGGCGGCAGCTTGTCGAAAAACCACAGGTTTCAAAGGTTTTTCGACAAGCTGAACCGAGACGTCTCAAAGCTGAGCGTCTCGGTTTTTTTACAATGAGCTTTTACCGTCCCTTTCTATCAAAAATTACTGCGCCATTCCCAGCTTTAAAGCTTTTATATTGGCGTCAATTAAGTGGGCTTTCTTTGGAGGAACAACCTTTTTTACCGTCTTTTCAATAGTCTCCTCGTCCCCTAAGCCTGTCTCCTTAATCATTTTGCCTAAAAGAATAACATTTGCCATTCCCTGAAGATCGTTTTCACCGGCAAGGGCGGTGGCGGGAACATAGTAGCAGTCTATATCGGTACGGTCGCTTTTTCCCTCTACAAGAGAGCTGTCTATAAAGCACTTGCCGCCTACCTTTACCGTTCCTATGAACTTGTCGAAGCTTGGAGTGTTCATAACAAGAAGCTGATCGGGTTCAAGCACCAGGGGCGAACCTATGGGATCATCGCTGATACAAACGGAGCAGTTGCAGGTGCCGCCTCTCATTTCAGGACCGTAGGAAGGCAGCCATGAAACCTGCTTTTTCTCATATAAGCCTAAGTACGCAAGCATTTTGCCGATAAACAGGATACCCTGTCCGCCGAAGCCCGCCAAAAGAATGTCATTGGTCATCTTATCGCTCCCTCCTTAAATACTCCCAAAGGGTAATAAGGGATCATCTCGTCCCTGATTCTCTGAAGAGCCTGGGCCGGAGTTTTTCCCCAGTTAGTGGGACAGGTGGAAAGCACCTCGATTATGGAAAAGCCCTGCTTGTTCTTTTGGAACTCAAAGCCCTTTCTTATCGCCTTTTTCGCCGTCATTACGGTTTTGGGGTCAATTACGGTGACCCGCTCCGCAAGCGCTACGCCGTCAAGCTGTGACAGCATTTCGCAGACCTTTACGGGGAATCCCTCAACGCTTGTGTTTCTGCCGTAGGGAGTCGTTTGCGTCACCTGTCCCGGCAGAGTTGTGGGCGCCATCTGTCCGCCTGTCATTCCGTAGGTGGTGTTGTTGATAAAAATAACCGTTATATTTTCCCCTCTTGTGGCTGCGTGCACGGTTTCTGCCGTGCCTATTGCGGCAAGGTCGCCGTCGCCCTGATATGTGAAAACAAATTTATCGGGGTTGGCTCTCTTTATGCCTGTGGCAACTGCGGGAGAGCGTCCGTGGGAAGCCTCCAGCATATCGCAGTTAAAGTAATCGTAAGCCATAACGGAGCAGCCAACGGGGCAAACGCCGATGGTGTCCCCCTCTATTCCCATTTCGTCAATAACCTCTGCCACAAGGCGGTGTACAATACCGTGAGTACAGCCGGGACAGTAGTGCAGGGGCACATCGCAAAGTGCGTGAGGTCTTTTAAATTCGGGCATTACTTGTCGCCTCCCATCATTTCCTTAATTTTGTTCAGTATTTCTGCGGGACCGGGAATAACTCCGCCTGTTCTTCCGAAAAATTCAACAGGCCTGGAGCAGTTTAATGCAAGCCTTACATCGTCTACCATCTGTCCCATAGACATCTCAACCGTCAATACCTTTTTTGCATTTTCGCAGGCTGTGTTTATCTCCTTTTCGGGGAAGGGCCACAACGTGATCGGTCTGAACACGCCTGCCTTTATTCCCTCTTTTCTTGCAAGCTCCACGGCGGATTTTGCAAGCCGTGCAACCGAGCCGTAAGCGGCGACAACGATCTCCGCATCCTCGCACCTGTAGCTTTCCGCAAGTGTTTCCGAAGCCTTTACCTGCTCGTATCTCTTAAATCTTGCAACTACCTTTTCCTCCAACTCTGCGGCTTGAAGATAAAGTGAATTTATGATATTGTGTTCTCTTCTGTTTCCGTGTCCGTTTGCCGCCCAAGGCTTGTTTGAAGCGTCGGACATTTTTATTTCGGCGTCTTCGTCAAATGCCACAGGCTCCATCATTTGACCTAAAAGTCCGTCTGCCAATATAACGGCGGGCATTCTGTATTTATCCGCCAAATCAAATGCCTTTGTAACGGTATCCGCCATTTCCTGAACGGTAGAGGGTGCAAAAACCAAGGCGTGGAAATCACCGTGACCCAAAGCATGGGTTACCTGCCAATAATCCGATTGGGAGGGCTGAATACCGCCAAGCCCCGGCCCGCCTCTTTGTACGTTAATGATAACGCAGGGCAGATCCGCTCCCGCTATGTAGGAAATTCCCTCTGTTTTAAGGGAAATTCCGGGCGATGAGGAGGAGGTCATACAGCGAATACCCGAACCTGCACAGCCGTAAACCATATTTATTGCGGCAATTTCGGATTCCGCCTGCAAGAATACTCCGCCAACCTTGGGCATACGCTTTGAGAGGTATGCGGAAATTTCCGTCTGAGGGGTAATGGGGTAGCCGAAAAAGCATTTGCAGCCCGCTCTTATGGCGGCCTCTGCCAAAGCCTCGTTGCCCTTCATAAGTGTAAGCTCGCTCATTTCTTTTCGCCCCCTTTGATCGTAATTGCACAGTCGGGACACATCATAGCGCAGAACGCACAGCCGATGCATTTTTCATCATCGATGCAAATTGCGGTGTAGTAGCCCTTTTTGTTAAGCTTGTCCTGTTGAATGACCACTATTTTTTTGGGGCAGGCGGTGGCACACAGCCCGCAACCCTTACAGCGGTCAAAGTCTACCTGCATTTTTGACATTTTGCTCTCCTTTTCGTTTATTGTTTTATTTAATTGAGTCAAAAGCCTTAAAGGATTAACCTTTCAAGCTTTTTATATTCTTTTTGCTTGTGTAATATTGTTTTGATTTAAGTATACCACAAAAACTTAATATAGTCAAACAAAATCCTAAAAATACCATTTATCGACAGCATTTTGAGTTTCGGATACAATATAAGGTTCAAATCCGCTGCTTTTTCTATTTTCAAACAAGCCACAGTATCAACAGTATCAGCGGTTCTACTTCCAAAATCGTAAAATCGTAAAAAAGAAAAAATAAAAAAGCTACAAAAAAACAGAGCAGCAAGACAAAAGAATAAAGCACATTGTTTCAACAGCCGCCTCAAAAACCAACAGCACAACATTTTTAATGACCGCACCAACGGACTCTAAAAAGCAAAATAAACCCTACTGAGAAAAAACAAACTCCTAATCGCCAACTTCCAAAGCGGGGAAAGGGGGAGAGGGGATAAGGAAAGGGTTCTTAGG
>CANEHP010000185.1 GCA_947427325.1 uncultured Clostridia bacterium
CACGTAAGCTGCCACCTCCAAAGCAGGTATCTATAACCGATAATTTAAATTTATTAGCAATATTGGCAATAAAAATTTTCTCCGCATCTGTGTGTATAATTGTGTTGCTTTTTCCAAAATCAAACAAGCTGTTTAGCATATTTTCTCTTCCTTAACGGTAGTAGAGTGACCATGAGTAAAACTCAAAAACCCATATGCGTCTGACATTTCCGCCATATCCGCATATTAAATTTTTAATTTTTTAAATACAAACACCCGCTGAAAATAATGCGCTGAACTTATTGTACTTCATCAATTATATTTATCCGTTACAATAAATTCTATCATAAAGTAATTAAAATGTCAAGAACCGTGTTTCTTAGGTTCTACTCCGAAAATCGTAATGAGCACTTTTAAAGATTTACCGTTTTCGGTTTTTGCTTGCAAATAACAACATTTGAGCTATTTAATTTTACCATGCATTGCTCCTTTTCGGTATGCGGTCGGAGTGCAGCCGACGATTTCCGAAAAACTTACATTAAAATATCCGGGGTGAGCAAAGCCGCACTTTCCCGCAATCTCAGTCACACTCATATCACTTTTCTCCAAAAGCTCCATAGCTCGTGAAATTCTGTAATGGGTAAGGTATTCAAACGGTCTTTGGTGGGTTTGCGCCTTGAATATGCGAGAAAAGTACTCTCGGCTTATATACTTCAGCGGCTATTTGATCAAGCGTGAGAGGTTCGGAATAATGCTGATTAATAAAGTCAAAAGCCTTGCGAACACGTTCGCGGTTCGTGCGGTCAATGGTTCTGACCGACTCAGACTTTTCTGCGTGAGATATGAGAAGCTTCCATATCCTCAGAATACTTGCTTTTATGGTTATCTCCGCACAATATTTATCGGTTTTGATAAACAGCTCCGGATGCTTATCGGAAGAAGGCTCATTATCATATGGAGTGTAGTCGTAAAGCGACATTATTTCTATCAGGAGGTCGATAACTTCGGCGTGCCATGTATTTTTTCTGTTAAAGACCGTGTTGATGCGCAGTTCGCCCGAAAGCACAGGAGAAATATATTTTTCGCTTATGACATCAACCGGTTCTCCTAAAAGTCGTTTTGAAAACACTATGGCATAAAATACGGATTCACTGCTGTTTACGGTTCTGTATGCGGAATGAAGCGAATTTGAGGGAATAAAAATTACCTCTCCCGCCGACATCGGATATTCCTCACCGTCGATCACAAAAACACAGTGACCCCGTGAAAGGTATAAAAGTTCAAATTCCGAATGCCAGTGAGAATATAAAATGTTGTATTTCGAATTGCGCCCTAACGAGCAGTTCGGAGGAACGGCAGTTTTATGAAGACCTATCGGAAAAAATTTCGTGCCGTGGGAACACGTCTCGTAACCGTAATTCATAAAAGAACCCTCCTTTAGCTTTTATTGTATAGCATGTCAAAATGTTTGTCAAGAAACAATATAGATGGCATTATTGCAAAAAAGTCAATATACTGAAGTTTTATGTCAATATATTTAATGCGGTGATGACAAATATATGATACATTATAATATAATAAAAAATATTTAAATATAGTTAACCGGCTTTATCTAACAGGAGGAATTTCAATGAACATAAAAACACGCTGCGCCAAAATATGGTCATATGTAATTGTTATTATGCTTTTAATGAGTGCATTTTCCGGCTGCAACGCCAAAGATAACGAGAAAGAACCCATCTATAATGTTGTTTCGGAATCTGCCCCGGCGCTTACCGTTGACTTATCCGCCCGAGGTCATGAGATCGTCCACGGAAGTGCGGGCTTCTTATACGGAATCAGCAACCCGGGCGTGCCGGATGTCAACACGCTTACCCCATTAAAGCCTAAAATCCTTGCCACAAAGGGCGCTCTCGGAACCGAACATCCCTACGGCGACGCACTGGATGTTGCGGAGGAATTTTTCCTTTCGGGAGGCGAGCAGGTACAAATGTACTGCTCAAACTACTATGGTGTTTTCGGAGTCACTGCCGATGCGCACGAATACGGAGAGGTGCTTGAGACAACAATAGCTCCCAAAGTCGCAGAGTGGAAGGAAAGCATGAGGGAAAAATATCCCGATATTGATAGCCGAATCGCTTATATTCCCATAAACGAGTGGACGCCGATCAACGGGGTATCGGATTTCAACGCCGCATGGGAGATTTACTTTACTTCCATAAAAGCCTCCGACCCGAACGCCCGTATAGCAGGACCCAACGATACTTCGTACCGAGGACACCAAGGCATGATGGGTTTTCTCTCTTTCTGCAAAGCCAATAATTGTTTGCCTGACATTATTACTTGGCATGAACTTACTGTAGACAGCCTTTCAACCATGGATGAACATATTGCGGATTACAGAAGCATTTGCAAGGAGCTTGAAATTGAAGAAAAGCAGGTCGTTATAAACGAGTACGCCGATTTCTGTGACTGCGGAGTACCCGGCAGACTTGTCAACTGGATTTCAAGGCTTGAGGACAACGAAGTATGCGGTTGTCTGCCGTTTTGGCATCAGGCGAACAACATAAACGACCTCGCCGCCGATTCTAACCAAGGCAACGGCGCATGGTGGGTGTATAAGTGGTACGGCGACATGAGCGGCGAAACGCTTGCGGTATCGACTGAAAACACTTCCGTAGAGGGCTTTTACGGTATGTCGACAATAGACGACGGAAAAAAGAGTATATCCGTTCTGTGCGGAGGTGCTGACGGTGAGGCGTTGGTCAGAATTAAGGGGCTCAACAAATCAGAAGCGTTTAAAACCTCCGACAATGTTCATGTAACCGTAAAAGCGGCGTATTTCTCAGGCTATAACGGAGCCCACTATGAGCCTGATACTATTCTGGACGGGGTTTTTCCCGTGACCAACGGCACTGTTGAGATTCCGCTTACGGATACGGAAGCTTCAACAGCCTACAGTATCATAGTCACCAAGACCGATGAGAAGCCGTCCTCACCCTCTGTCGGAAAATTCCGTGCGGTATATGAGGCAGAAAATGCGATTTTAATGGGAGAGCTCACAATAGATCAGCAGAATAAACCTCTGGATTTCCCGACGTATTACTGTTCGGGAGGACTTCGTGTCGGCGGGATCGACAGCGAGGGTGACGGCATTAAGTATAACATAGAAGTTCCCTCAGACGGGCTTTACAAGCTTGAATTTATCTACGGCAACGGGGTCGGCTCAACTCGGAATAACGCATCTACTCACAACCCTGAAAACATTACGCAGAAGCTTGTCATTGACGGCGTTGAAAGTGAGCTGAATTTGCCGAACACACTGTTTTATTCGATGGAGGGATGTGCTGTACGCTATGTCGATTTGTCGGCGGGACGCCATACCGTTGCGGTTATGTATGACGGAGAGAGCGGCGGATTTCACGATGCGCTTTACGTTTCCGTCGTAGGGGCGTACGGTGAGGGCGAACCGAAATTTGACCGCACCTATGAAGCCGAAAGCGCCGATTTTAACTCCTTTGGCGGTGCAAAATCAGCGTCGGTGGAAAGCGAATACGGCGGTTTTACGGGAAGCGGCTATGTAACGGGCTTAAATTTCTCACAGGTTATTGATGGCGGAGGAATAAGGTTTATTGCAGACGTTCCCGAAAGCGGACTGTATTACTTTGGGGTTAGATATCGTTCTTCTTCGGACGGAAAAATACGAGTGTATCTTGACAATACGAATCTTACCTTTGACAGCTTACTGACCCACATGGAGGCTAAAGCCTCAAAAGAGTGGACAGAGGTGTGGACAGCCGTATTTTTGCGCAAAGGAATAAATATTATTGATCTCGACAGCGATTCCGACATAATGCTTGACAGCGTGAGAGTGCTTACGAGCGGGCTTGATGTTTCGGAAACCATTGAAGCCGAGAATGCCGCAGGCGATTTTGAGACGGCGGCGTTAAACGGAACGGTTTATGTAAGCGAAATGAACGCCGACGGGCAGTATCTGGAATTTAAATACAACGCTCCTGCCGACGGTCGCTATCAAATGACTGTATATCACTCAAACAACGATCTTTGCGGTACTCACAGCTATAACATCAAGATTGTCGACCGTGATGCGGTAATTGAAGTCAACGGAGAGCAAGCGGGACATTATTTCTTCCCGAACACATTTTCGGACGGCAGCTTCCTTGAAAAAACGATTACGCTCAGTCTTAAGGCGGGAGACAATACGGTGCGAATCTATAATGACGACAGACGTCATGTGCTTTGGGGAGGATCACAGTCGACTCCCGGCACAAATGTGATGGAAAACTTCACGCCAAACTTCGACAGGTTCGTGATCACACCTGCTGCTTATGACGCTTCGCCCGAAAAGCTGTCGTACAGTGTCA
>CANEHP010000186.1 GCA_947427325.1 uncultured Clostridia bacterium
GTCAAAAATGCTCGCAATATGGCATATTGCTGTGCTTTTTTCCTTGATATTTTTTCCTTGATATTTTTCATTTTTGACTATATCCTGCGGTCAACTTTAATTTGGGGAGCAATAACAGCGAGAGTTTTTCTCTCAAAAAATAAAGAAAAAGAAAAGCACAAAGAAAGAAGGAAACTACCTTGATACGAAACGATTTAAGAAATATTGCCATTATCGCCCATGTCGACCACGGCAAAACCACATTGGTTGACGAAATGCTGAAGCAGGGCGGCGTATACCGTGAAAATCAAGAAGTTGTGGAACGTGTAATGGACAGCAACGATCTGGAACGTGAAAGAGGCATCACCATTTTAGCGAAAAACACCTCTGTACATTATAAAGGAGTCAAAATAAATATAGTAGACACTCCCGGTCACGCCGACTTTTCGGGAGAGGTTGAACGTATACTTAAAATGGTAAACGGCGTTCTTTTGCTGGTGGACAGCTTTGAAGGCACAATGCCGCAAACTCGTTTTGTTCTCCAAAAGGCGCTTGAATTGGGACACAAGATAATCGTTGTAGTCAATAAGACGGACCGTCCCGACGCCCGCAATCATGAGGTTGTTGACGAGGTGCTTGAACTGCTTCTGGACTTGGACGCTACCGAAGAGCAGCTTGACAGCCCCGTTGTGTTCTGTTCGGGCAGGCTTGGCTGCTCATCTTACAATCCCGATGAAATGGGAACGGATTTTCAGCCGCTTTTTGATAAGATTTTAGAGCATATTCCCGCTCCCGAAGGAGATGAGGAAAGCGAACTGCAAGTATTGGTTTCTTCAATAGATTATAACGACTATGTAGGCAGAATTGCCGTTGGACGGGTTGAAAGAGGAAAAATAAGAGTAAATCAAGAGGTTATGGTCTGTGACCACCACAACCGAGTTGCTCCCTATCGTGCCAAAATAGTGAGCCTGTATCAGTTTGACGGCCTCGGAAAAGCCGCTGTCGAGGAAGCGACGGTAGGTGATATTGTGGCGTTCAGCGGAATAGAAAACATCACCATCGGCGAAACCGTTTGTTCGGTAAACGCACCCGAGCCGCTGCCCTTTGTAAAAATAACCGAACCCACCGTAGAAATGACGTTCTCGGTTAACGACAGCCCCTTTGCGGGAAAAGAAGGCAAATTTGTAACGTCAAGACAAATCAGAGAGCGTTTGAACAGAGAGCTTTTAAAAGACGTTTCACTGAGAGTGAAGGACAGCGACACCACAGACAGCTTTGACGTAGCGGGAAGAGGTGAAATGCACTTGTCTATCCTTATTGAAACTATGAGAAGAGAAGGCTACGAGCTTGCGGTAAGCACTCCCCGTGTATTATTCAAGGAAATTGACGGCGTTAAGTGCGAGCCTATGGAAAGACTTGTAATAGACGTGCCTAACGATTCCGTGGGCGCTGTTATGAGCAAAATGGGAATACGCAAGGGAGAAATGATCTCCATGAATCCGGTGGGCAGCCGTACAAGAATTGAATTCAGAATACCGGAAAGAGGACTTTTCGGCTACAAGAGCGAATTTTTGACCGATACAAAGGGCGAAGGAGTTATGAATACCGTATTTGACGGCTACGAGGCTTATATGGGCGATATTCCCACCAGAACGACGGGCTCTCTTGTCGCCTTTGAAACGGGCACTGCCTGCGCTTACGGTCTGTTCAACGTTCAGGACAGGGGACAGCTTTTTGTAGATGCGGGAACTGATGTTTACGAGGGTATGGTCGTGGGAGTTTCCCCGAAATCGGGAGATATAAATGTTAACGTGTGCAAGAAAAAGCACCTTACCAACACGCGCGCCAGCGGCAGTGACGAAGCATTAAGGCTTATTCCGCCTAAAAAAATGAGTCTTGAGGAAAGTCTTGAATTTATCGGCGAAGACGAGCTTGTAGAAGTAACTCCCAATAATATACGCATAAGAAAGCGCATTCTCAATAACGAGTTAAGAGCCAAGGATCAGGCCAAACGGAAAAACAAGTAAACTGATAATGGAATATATAAAAATCGGCGGCGTAAAAATTCAGAAAACCGCTTGCTTAGCGCCTATGGCGGGTATGGCGGATACGGCCTACAGACTTATGGCAAAAAAATACGGAGCGGCAATGGTGTGCAGCGAAATGGTCAGCTGTAAGGGTCTTTGCTACACCGACAGAAAAAGCGCAGCCTTGCTAACCGTTACCGAGGCGGAAAGACCGATGGCTGTACAGCTTTTCGGAAACGAGCCTGAGTTTTTTTCAAAAGCCGCCCGAATTGCGCTAAGGTATAATCCCGATATTATTGATATAAACTGCGGCTGTCCCGTACCAAAGGTAGTTAATACGGGCGCAGGCTCGGCGCTGCTGAAAGATCCCAAAGCGATAGGCGATTTGGTTAAGGCGGTTAAATCGGCAACGGACATTCCCGTTACCGTTAAAATCAGGACAGGCTGGGACGAAAGCAGCATAAACGCCGCAGAAACGGCAAAAATTATTGAAGATAGCGGCGCTGACGCTATTGCGGTTCACGGAAGAACCAAAAAACAAATGTACTCCGGAAATGCCGATTGGGAAATTATTGCAGAAGTTAAGCAGGCTGTCGGTATACCTGTTATAGGTAACGGTGATGTTACAGACTGTGTAAGCTGCAAAAAAATGTACGATGAAACAGGCTGCGACTTGGTAATGATAGGACGGGGAAGCTACGGCAGACCTTGGATTTTTGAAGAAGTAAGACATTATCTTGAAACAGGAGAGCTGCTGCCCGAAAAAAGCCCGGAAGAAAGATTAGAGGTTCTCACGGAGCATATTATGCTTGCGGTAAAGCTAAAGGGCGAATTTACCGCTATGAGAGAATCAAGAACTCATGCCGTATGGTACATCAGGGGAATACAAAATGCCGCTCGCTACCGCAATTTGTGCGGAAAACTTTCAACCCTGGAGGATTTTTACAGGCTAAAGGAAGAAATTCTGACATTAAATTAGCGCAAAAGAAGGAATGATAAAATGAAGCTGCCTAATCCTGAAGGCTTTATTGCCTTTGAAATAAACAATAACGAATTTATAAACGCTTATCGTAAGCTAAGTATGAATAACCGAATAAATGCCGTTTCAAACTACTTAAAAATCTGCAAAATCCTTTTATTGAGCGGTAAAAGCTTTTCCGATTATATTAAGGACATATTGATTTTTTCCCAACAGCCTCTTATCGAGAAATATATAAGGGACGACTGTGAAAACGACAGCATTTATGACGCCGTCTGTTATGATCTGAATCAAATAATTTCAATTTGTTCAATATCATCAAGGGATATTAAGAAATATTTAAGCCAAAGCTTTAATATGGACTTTTCCGATTTGCCCGAATTTGAACAGGGCGAATTTGATTATGACGCCAAATATTTTATAGAAAACTGTAAAAATAACGGCTGCGGAATACTTGCAAAATACAGAGCGTTTTCTTTTAATTCAAATCCGCCGTCCGCTTTTGACAGAAGCTATCTTGAAAGCCATCTGCGCCCCATAGAAAACCCCGATTCCATAAAGCTTTCAGACTTAAAGCACTATGAAGCGCAAAGAAAGCGGATAGTAGACAACACGATGTTCCTTATTAACAACAAACCTGCTTCCAACGCACTGTTATACGGCGACAGAGGCACGGGAAAATCAAGCACCGTAAAAGCGCTCCTAAACCGGTTCCCCACCCTCAGAATGATCCAGCTTGACAAAAACCAAATTTCCGCTATTTTTGACTTGTACAGCGAGCTTGAAAAAAATCCGCTGCACTTTATTATATTTATAGACGATTTATGCTTTGCAGAGGACGAAGACAACTTTACCGTGCTAAAGCAAGCGTTAGAGGGATCTCTTGCCTCCAAGCCAAAAAATGTCCTGATATATGCCACCACCAACCGCAGACATATTATAAAGGAAACCGAAGCCAACCGTGCAGACAGCTATGTTCATAAAAGCGACGCTGTGGACGATAATATGTCTCTGTCAGACAGATTCGGACTGTTTGTGACCTTTACATCGCCAAATAAGGAGCAGTTTGTTGACATCGGTCTTAAAATTGCTTATGACAGGGGAATAAAGACCGAGGAAGAGGAATTTAAGGCGGGAATCGAAAGATTTGCTCTGAAAAGGGGCGGAAGATCCCCGCGAATTGCAAAACAGTATGTGGATTTTCTGGAAAGTCAAGCTTCTTTAGGAATAAAAAAATCATAGTCTGCCGTTTATCTATACACGGTAATATGACAGCTTTATCCGTAGCATGTTCACATAAAATCAGTATGCAGATTTTCGTGCATAATTTTGTTGCCTGC
>CANEHP010000187.1 GCA_947427325.1 uncultured Clostridia bacterium
CGAAGCAGGCGGCAAAATTTGCCGAAAAGATGCATGCTGAGCTTTATGTGAACACACTCTGATAATAATTCATTAAAACCGCCGGATTTAAGTTTTGGGTGCAAGCCCTTTTTAAACGGTGGTATAATGTCAGTTTAAAAAGGGCTTGGCATAATTCATAATTATCTTACAAATGCAGTGTTATAATAAATATTAGCAATATTTATTTCTATACTGTATGGGTGAATACCCGGTGGTCTGCTTAAACTGACGTGCAAAAAATTTCTCGTCCGCATATCCGCAAGCCTGTGCAATCGCAAAGACGCTTACAGCGGTTGTGCATAAAAGACCGCAGGCTTTGATTATTCTTGCGTTTATGCACTCACGGTTATAGCTTATACCAAAGCATTTTTTGTATATGGAACGGAAATATCCTTCGCTGACACATAAGCTGCGGCTTGCCTCGCTCAAGGATGGCGCTTTTTCGGGCTTCGCCATGACGGATTGACGAATACTGAGAAGCTTGTCGTATCTGTCGGTGCTTTGGCGTTCAGCAAGCCCCTGCACATCGCACTCCACCTGCGACTTAATATCCGAGCGGAGCTTTTCAAGACTTTTACCATCCGAAAAGACAGTGCTTATTACAACCTGCCTTTCGTCAAATTTAACGTTCAAGCAGTTATGAAGCATTATTCTGAGCTTTTCCGCAAAACGGGTCTTGTCTGCTTTCCCGAGAATAATTATCGTATTCTCATCGGATCTGCAAGGTATTTCGTATTCCGAGCAGACTTGCTTTATCGTTTTGGCAGCAAGAGAAACGATATCCGACCGATAATTCTCACCGTATAGGTATTCGCCGTCCTTAATAAAGTTCATTTTCACCGCACACAAAAAGCAATTTTTTTCCGTCTCTTCAAGTATATTTCTGAATTTGCCGAGGTTATAAAATCCCGTTAACGAATCATAAAGAGAGGATACACGCTGACATTCCGAGAGATAATGGATGTCGTTTTTCATACGCAGAAATTCAAGCGCATTTCCGGCGTTTTTCTGCCAGTCGCGAAGTCTGAAATCGTAAACGGAGGGACGGTCGTAAGCAATCACCGTATATCCGAACAGCCTTGTCTGAAACACCAGCGGACTGAAATAAAACACCATGGGTTTTTCATTTTTCTTTGTCAAAATTGACGGCAAAACTCCGCTGATCCTTTCGGGCGTTAAGCTTTCACAGTCATCGGATATTTTACAGCATAAAAACTCTTTCCCGCCGTATTCTGCACCGTTCCATTCCGTATCAAGGCATACTCTCAGCTCGCCGAAGGGCTTAAGAAGAAAGGAAAATTCTCCCAGCACGGAAATATATTCCGCAAGAGTGCGGCATAACGTAAGGCGGCTTGCAAATTGCGCAGTGCTTTCTCCTATAATGCGGTGCTGATTTATTCGCTCACCGGTTATCTCTGCGGCAAGCTGTGAACTGTCAGTGCCGCAGGAGCAAGTGTCTCCGCCGATAAAGCGCACTCCCTCCTCGGCAGCATATTCAGCTTGCAGAATAATATTTACGGCTTCAATACCCATTTCCCTTCTGCCGCGCTTATATGTTGTGATAAACGGATAATGAAAAATTCTTCCTCCAATGTAATCATAGCCGGTTACGGAAAGTGTTTCGGGTATTTTAATATCCTTTTTAACAAGAGCATCGCACAATCCGTAAGCCATATAATCGTTGGTGCATATCACCGCCTCGGGTAATGGAATTTCCTTTTTTATATAACGCTGTGCAAGCGCTTCCCCCGAATCGGTCCAGTGATTTCCGTAATGTATTTTGTTTTTTTCGATCTTAATTCCGTTCCTTTCAAAAGCTCTGATACATCCGCCGAGCCTTTGCCGAGATGAAGGATCGTTCTCGCCGCCTGTTAGAATATCAATATCGGTAAAATGATGAACCGAAATCAAATGCTCCGCAATTTGTTCCATATCTGCGCCGTCATTGGAATTGACAGTGGTAAAGCCCGCAAGCTCCCTGCCGATAACCACTGCCGTAATACCGCTTTTTCGGATTTTCTCAACGACACCGTCCTGCACGGAAAAATCCCTGAAGGCTTCCGCAGTTATTATCACTCCGTCAAATACCTCGGGAGTAAACAAATCATATATTATATTTTCATAATTCAGGATTTCGTCCGTTATCCAGTGGTTGTAAATATTTGAGAATACTGCGGTATCAACGCCAAGGGACATTGCCGCCTCGGTTATACCCAAAAGTATCTCCCCTTGCTCTCCGTCGTCCGCTCTTGCGGTTATGACGGCTATTCTTTTTCTTGACATATTCATCACCTTCCGAATAAATTATAGCCGAAAGCAATGGCGCTGTCAACAAAAAGTGCATATAACGCAAAAATGGTGCACTATTAGAATATTTGCCATTGATTTTTTTACCGTATTTGTTATAATTGATGTATAAGCACACAGCTTAGTTCTTTTTGAAAAGTCTTTCCTTCCTTTTTAGGAAAAACGGGATAAGTCGTTTTTTCAAAAAGCTTATCGTAAAATTGTGCTTTTGGCGTTTATGCGAACAGTGCGGTATCCTGCAAAATTTCTTGGATATATTAAAACCGGCAGCTTCCTTATTGTTTTCCTTTGTAATTTAATTATATCAAAGTCTGTCGGTTTTTCTATATTTTTGAGTGAAGCTTGAAAGTCGTTCTTGATATGGGCTTTCGAGTGTTGCACAGTTCTAATATAACTTCATGAAGGAGTTAATATGAAAAAAAGAACATTAAAATTTGCGGCATATCTTCTTACTACCGCTTTACTGCCGACAGGCTGCGGAACACCTTCCGCACCAATCGACATAAGCAAGGATGATCCTCAGTTCATCAAACATACAGCTAAGCAAGCGCAGCTTCTTGCAATATACGACTGCGTTGCTTCGGACTGGCAGTCGGAGGCTACTCCTCTCGGCAACGGCTTTATCGGCGCTATGGTCTACGGCGGAATAGAAACCGATCGCATTCAGATAAACGAGCATACTCTCTGGTCAGGAGATCCCGGCTCAGACGCTGATTATAACGGCGGTGCAGGCCGGGCTTCTCGGGATGAAAATTACCGAAATCTTCAATATGTCCGTGATACACTTCAGGAAAGTATGTCTGACTTTACCGAAAATCACTCCGCAAAAGCAGACGGAGAGAATGCCGACTGCAAATCTTTCGGCAAGGATACTGTAATGCTTTCGGCAAAGGCCGGTGAAAGTTATGTGGTAAACTTTTGATATATAATACTATTTCTTAATTATCTTAATCATATTGCAGATTAATTTGCGAAAAGGCTGCGTTTAGTGCAAGGAAGGTGCTGTAAGAAAATGACGGTTTACAGTTAGTAGTTGGCAGTTGATCTGTCAGCCTCGCCGACAGATCTGAAATTCTACGTTTATGCCGACGCTTCAAGCCCTTTTTTGAAAAACCGCGACCTTCGCATAAGGTTATAAGACACGCTAACGACGACTTTATAATAACCCCTTTCAAGAACCTGTCTTCACAAGATATTGTATGCATCTTTTCGGCAATTTTGCCAATGACTGCGTTAAGATTACTTGACTTTCAGCAGCAGGCCTACGGAATTTTGACTTGCTCTCGACAAAATTTGCTCGAAAATCCATGCACATATATTGTGAAGGCGGGTTCTAATACTATTTTTCGTCTAAAAACAGACAAAGATCTGCAAAGATGATTTTTGCAAGCCAAGGACGACAACGCAGTATTGCGAAAATCAGACCGCAAAGACTGTTTATTTTCAGTCGATAATTAGGGTCTGTTTGAAAATAGAGGGAATGTGGGATTTTCGTCCCAAAACAATTGGATTCAAGAAAAAAACGCAGTCAAACCGACGTTTGACGAGGCTTTTTGACGCAGAAGATAACCGTTTTGGGGTGAAAAGACGGCGTTCCCGATTTTTCAAACAAACCATAGTATTAGATTGGAATTAACATAAGATAATTAAGACTTAGCATTAAAAAGGGATTGGATTGAGAGCCGTTAAAATAGAACCGCCGCATCCCGATTCAACAGAATGGACTCAATCACTATAAAGAATTATAACACAAGTAAGGCGATGTTGTCTACATAAAAATTTAAAAAATTTTTTCGGCGTTTCAGTCTCACATCTTTGAAGAATATGCAGCCGCATCATTTTATTAATTATTAACCGCATAAATTTTAAATCGCATATTTTGACCGTGCGTTCGCTCGGGATATTTTCATTCGGATATTTCATACTAATTCTCGTCTAAAAACAGACAAAGATTTGCGAGGATGATTTTTGCAGGA